>JBCNOR010000688.1:0-2523 GCA_039593785.1 Niabella sp.
GTGGGGATAACGATGTAAGTTAGTTAAATGAATAAGATACTATATAACGAAGCCTTCCGGTCTATGCGTTGTACTTTTATTATGCAATTACTCAATTCGTAATTATTCATAACCATAATAATTTTCAATGGCATTCATGAACGCTTCGCGTTTCGTAATTTCGTAATTGAACATTGTCCCTTATGCAATTCACGCTTGGCATTGAAGAAGAATACATGGTGATGGACCCGAAAACACGGGAACTCTGCTCCCATGAGCAAAAGATCGTAGAACAGGCCCATAGGCTGATCCGCGATAAAGTAAAAGCTGAGTTTCACCAGGCCGTAGTGGAAGTAGGCACACAGATCTGCACTAATATTGAAGAAGCCCGGCAGGATGTGGCTTTGCTACGCAAAACCATCTGGACCATTGCCGGCGACCTGGGTTATAGTATCGGCGCATCCGGCACGCATCCCTTTTCTGAATGGGCGCTACAGCTGATCACCGACCATCCGCGCTATTTCGAGATCGTAAATGAAATGCAGGATGCTGCCCGCTCCAACCTCATTTTCGGTTTACACGTGCACGTAGGTATGGAGAACCGGGAAATGGCCCTGCATATAGCCAACTCGGTACGTTATTTTTTGCCGCATATTTTTGCGCTAAGCACAAACTCCCCTTTTTGGGAGGGCCGCAATACAGGCTTCAAATCCTTTCGTACCAAGGTGTTCGACAAATTCCCGCGTACCGGCATACCCGATTATTTTGGCAGCATAGAGGAATATGATAATTATGTGAAGCTGCTTATTAAAACCAACTGTATTGATAATGCCAAAAAGATCTGGTGGGACCTGCGCGTGCATCCCTTCTTTAATACCGTGGAGTTCCGCATTTGCGATATTCCGCTAACCACCGATGAAACCTGTACCCTGGCCGCACTGTTCCAGGCTGTATGCGCCAAGATCTACAAGCTGCGCGCACAAAACCTGAACTTCATTATTTATAACCGTGCCCTGGTAAACGAAAATAAATGGCGCGCTTCCCGCTATGGTATTGATGGTAACCTGATTGATTTTGGGAAGGAAATGGAAGTGAATGCCCGGGCTCTTATCTTTGAGCTGCTGGATTTTGTGGATGATGTGGTAGATGATCTTGGCTCCCGCCCGTTCATTGAAAATACCAGCCGGATCCTGGAACAGGGCACCGGTGCAGATAAACAGCTGCGTGTTTATGAAGCAACCAATGACCTGGTGGCAGTGGCTGACTTTATACAGGAGCAGTTTTTAAAGGGGATATAACTATTTATAAACTAGCGGGTTAATATATTAGAATAAATATATACAAAGCTTAAATATTGGCGGGGAGGGAAAGGAAACCTGTATATTTGTATTATATTTGATTGATTATTTTTAATCAGATAGATTATGAATAACGTAGAATTTTCTAAAATAGGGAGGGCTATTGCCCAAAACAGTGCATTAAGCCATCATATCATGAACCGGCTTTCTC
This sequence comes from Niabella sp., assembly GCA_039593785.1. Lineage (GTDB taxonomy): Bacteria > Bacteroidota > Bacteroidia > Chitinophagales > Chitinophagaceae > Niabella. The sequence continues at coordinate 1,489 of JBCNOR010000688.1, forward strand.
ATCTTACCATTGAGGAAAAAAAGCGTGGTTATTTTGAAATTGCCCTTAAAGAAAATAAAAAACTGGTGATCACTTTCGGCCCAGACAGAAGATCGAAAGCAGAACAAAATAAGGTTCTCCAACATTAATTCCCCCCCATTGACCCTGGCGTTAGGTGCCGTTTTACTGGCCATCTTGTTAATTCCACCTTTAATCTTTTTTTATTTTTATAACACCGGCAGCTACGCAAAAGCAGCGCCTAAGATGTCTTTATTGGAATACCTGCTGGTTTCTGCGGTGCTTTCTCTGCTGCTACATAGTATGATCATTTATTTATGGCGGCTTGATATTGACTTTGACTTCTTATTCCGTGTGCTGGCAGGGCAAATCACAGAAGACTATATAAATAAAACCAACCCAGATCTTACGCGGTACTTTTCCCAATTTTCACTTTATATTTTTAAAGTATGTACCTGTGCTGCGCTGGGAGGATGGCTACTGGGCGCTATTACTACGCTGAAATGTTTTAGAATGAGCCGGCTGCTGCAAACTATCCGGAACAATGAATTTCCCCAGAACTCACTACGGTATTACAACAAGTGGTGGTATTATTTCAGGGCTTATCAGTATAAATCTGAATATCAGTACCTGGGTTCAGCTAAACCTAATACTTACATCAACCTGCTGGTTGATACCAAAGATGCAAGCGTATTATATGAAGGTACGTTAGTAGACTGGGTTGCAGACGGGGAAGTTCTTGACCGTGTGTATATTTCAACCCCTACCAAAAGGCTCTTTAATAAAAAAAACGGGGATGATATTACTTTATCGGGAGGTTGTAAAATAGAAATAGAATCAGACGGTATTTTATGCATTCCCTATTGCAATGTTATTAATATGCATATCCAGTTTATAAAAGCAATTGCTTTTGAAAGCGATGCTATGCTGGAAGAAGATGCTACAGTTGAAGCCGTAAACGCCATAAGCGAAGAAGACCTGAATGCCCCAACACAACAAGAATAACCCAGCTCTTATCTATTTCTTACCTTTGCTGTA
>JBCNOR010000689.1:0-2521 GCA_039593785.1 Niabella sp.
GCATTGTGCAGGTCAGAAATAGTTGCATTTAAGCTATCCACTGTTTTTTGAAACTGCAATTGTTTTAAGTTGCCCGTAAATGTGTTTGCATTCAACAGGATGCCCTCAATGGCCTCGTTCTGGTTTTTCAGATTACCGGTAATGGCGCTAACATTATCCAACGTAGTGGCCAGGGGTTTGTTAACCCCGCTGAGCAATGCATTGAGCGAAGCCGTAGAATAGTTCAGGTTGGCAATTGCGTTCTGAACATCGCGTTGGGTGTTAGGGCTTAAAATCTGGTTGAAGTTGGATAGGAGCAAGGTTACAGAGTCGGCTACTGTTTTGATCTTGGTCATTAAAGGTTTTGCTTCCGACGAAAGATTACCCAGCAGGCCTGCTTCCTCTTTGGTAGCAATTCTGCCCCCGTCTTCAATCAATGTGGTTGAAGTACCTCGTTCAATAACAATATTGGCAGAACCCAAAAGGCTTCCTTCAATATAAGCAACCGAGTTGGAGGGGATATGTACATTTTCTGTAATGCTTAGCACTACTTTTACTGCAGTTACGTTTTCATCTGCCGGTTCCATCGAATAAACAGTTCCTACTGTAAGACCGTTTATTTTTATAAAATTTGATTTCTCAAGTCCGCCTACCGATTTAAAAATAGCGTAGATCTTCGGTGTCCGGTTGAAGATATCTTTTGCCTTTAAAAACCTGAAACCAACAATTAATAAAGCTATAGCCACAAGTGCCAGGACACCTACTTTTACTTCATTTGAAATTTTCATTGTACAAATTTACTTTAGGTTTGAACGCCGGGTAGCGTGCGACATATTTCTGATAGTCAAATTAATAAGTATTACAATATCTGCCTAAGACAAATTATATGCCTGATTTTCTTTTGATCAGTTATTGGTTAATCATTCGGCAAAGTAGCTTAAATAAGTTGGTTTAACCATATTTTTCCAAATAAACCTTTACAGCATTAACAATATCTTTAACAATAGTGTTTTGTCCCTCTTCACTCATCAGGTAGGCCTGGTCATCGTTATTGCTTATAAAGCCCATTTCTACAAGAATGCTGGGCATACCCGTGGCCTGTAAAACCCAAATGCCTTTATGGTTGCGTTGCTGAACGCCACGGCTGGTTCGCCCGCTGGCTACAAATTCTTTTTCTACCAATGTAGCCAGGGCATAACTTTTTCGAAAATAGTGTTGCGCGTAAATAAGCATCCGTGCTTTTTCGGCAGGATCATTCAGGTCAGGAAGCTTTAAACTATCAGGGTCCAGGTCTTCTCCTTCCTCGTTATAATAATCCTCATCATCATCCGGTACATTATTCTTCAATGAAGACAGCTTTTGGTCGTTTTTGTTGACAGCCCAGATATAGGTCTCCGTTCCCTTAGCTTTGTTTTCTACCCATACGTCCTGGTAACTGTTGACATAATAAGTTTGCTTTACCCTTTTTTTTCCTTTCTTAACCATACGGGTTCTTGCTTCCCTGCCTACAACTTTTTTGGTATACCATCCGCCTGGTTTTCTTCCCGCGGCATTGCAATGCAGGGAAATGAATAGGTCTCCATGATTTTCGTTTGCAAATTGTGCGCGGTATCTGTTGGCAGCGTTAGCATTGGTATTGCCTCCGGGGAGGGGATAATTAGGTCTTGTTTCGAGGGTTTTAATAGACGGAAAGGTTTCTCTCAGCGCTTTGGCTAGTTTTACTCCCACCGCAAGTGTAATAGTGGCCTCGTTGGTTTCAGTACCCCTGGCGCCCACGTCAGGACCTCCATGGCCGGCATCAACAACTATCGTTTTTACAGATGAAGTGTTTTGCTGGCCCCATACCATACTTAAACAGTGGAAAACGCAACCAGCGATAAATAAGAATCGGATCATTAATTTATTGAGTATCATTTTAAGGTTTCCTTCTTCCGGGAATGAAACCGGTTTTATATTTACGTTAACTATAAAGCCCGCTCAGTCAGTTTTACATACCGGTTTGTAACATATTTTTTGTTAAAAATCAATATATGTAGCGTTATACGTCATTTTTCATTCAGGCGCATGAAATTAGAATGAAAAATTTACTGTACGTTTGCGAACTTTGAAAACCAATGCGCAAATTTAAAAGAATTTACCATGCCGTACTTATACTTACTGTTATCTTCCTTTTAACGGTCAGTAAACAAATTGGCGCTATTAATTTTTTGTTCAAAAGAACTCCTGCTTATGAAGAGACGAGTAAGCAGGTGGTATTACCTTTTTCTATAACTGATACCGTTCCCCGAACAAAAGACTCGCTGCTCAAACTGCTGAAAGATACGATTCCGGGTTTAAAAGACAGTCTTCAACTTACCGACAGCACATCAGCAGACAGTTCAACAAGATCAAGAGTAGATACATTTACCCTAAAAATCTCTAAAGACAGCCTGGAAGCGCCCGTGCAATACGAAGCTCAGGATTCTGCCATAGGATTGGTGCTAAACAAAACCATTGAATTGTATGGTAAGGCCAAAAACAGAATATCAAACCAGCTCTTTAC
>JBCNOR010000069.1:0-12617 GCA_039593785.1 Niabella sp.
GATAGGACTTGGCCAGCAGGGTCAGCTTGCCGTTGCGCAACAGGTGGTATTCCGGCGGGTTCGCCGGCCCGGAGACGGCCAGCACAAAGGGTATGATTGTGGGCTGTTACGGCCTGCTCCAGTACTTCGTAAAACTCTTCTCCATATTTCCTGATCAGCGGTTCTTTCAGGAACTGGTAAACCGGAACTTTTAATTTTTCTCCCAGCTTACAGGCGGGACTGCATAGCTTTTTACGGGGCTCATAATTCAAACGTTCATAATCACCATGTTTACCCTGGTAAGCAATGATAGGGTAGAGATGGCAACTGATAGGCTTCTTCCATTTTATTTTACCATCATTGTAAGCCTGCTCAAACGCACATTTTATAAGACCATTGTTTTCCCGGTAAGCATAAACGCATATTTCGTTGTCGCTGGGCAACGTAGGGGTCACCCAGCCAAATTCGTCATCATACTGATACCTTCCTTTTTTTTCAACCTGCTCAATAGCATCCGGTGTCATATAAGGCTTGATGATCTCGTAGCTGTTATTTACTTCATCCAGCTCTGCTTCTGTAAGAGGAGCTCCCGCATCACCTTCTTCACAACAGCCGCCCTTACATTTGGTGAGGTCACAAACAAATTGTGCCTCTGCTATATCATCACTTATTATTTTGTTTTCGATTATGATCATTATGCAAAAGTACTACAGCTATTGGAAGCCGCGAACTATTAGGACTGTTTAATTACGACCCGGGCTTTTTTCACCCTGTTTCTTTCCACTTCGAGCACGGTAAATTCGAAGTCGCCTGAGGTTACGATATCGCCTTCTTTTGGAAGTTCTCCCGAAATTTCATTGATAAGCCCGCCCAGTGCTTCGTTATCGCCCCGCACTTCATCAAATGTATTAACGGGTAGTTGCAGTACTTTACAAACATCGCGCAGCATGGTGCTACCTTCAAATATATAAGTGTGATCGTCTATTTTTTTGTTATCTATCTCTTCTACATCAAACTCATCCTTGATGTCTCCAATCACTTCTTCCTGAATATCTTCCATAGTAATAATACCGCTGGTGCCCCCAAATTCATCCACTACTACGGCAAAATGCATCCGCTTTTTCTGGAACTCTAAAAGCAGGTCCTCTATCAGTTTAGAATCGGGTACAAAATAGGGCGCTCTTATCACCGAATGCCAGTCAAAGTTTTCCTCGTACAAATGTGGTATCAGGTCCTTCGTGTTCAATATCCCCTCTATTTCATCGAGGTCGCCCTTGTAAACCGGCAGACGTGAATATTGCAACTCCTTAATTTTTTCAACCAGTTCGGGGAAAGTGGTATTGTATTCGATACCATTAACATACAAACGGCTGCGCATTACTTTTTTTACGGAGATCTTTCCAAACTTCACGATACTTTTCATGATGTTTTTCTCTTCGGGAGAAGCTTCATCATCGGTTTGAACGTCAATTGCTTCGTCAAATTCCTGCAGGCTATTGGCCTCTGCATTATCGGTACCCAATGTTTTACCCAATCCATCGGCAACAGCCACAATGCCTTTGCTCATACGCCTTAGTACATAATGGATCATTTCAACAATAAACAATAAAACCGGCCATTCATATGCAAACCGCAGGCTATTTTGTCGGGCCCATACACGTGGAAATATTTCAAGGGGGAAAATAATAAGGAATGCAATAAGCAGCCACTTCAGCAAAATGGTATAACCGCTATGCTTATACTCCTCCGGCGTGTATTCGTCGACCAGGTAGTTGGTTAAAATAATAAGACAAATGTTTAAAACAGTTTTGGAAATAAGCATTGAAGTATAAACTTCTTTAGGCTCATCCAGCAGGTCTATGATCCTCCGGGCTGCGGGTTGCTGCTTGGTTTTCAATACGTCAATATCTTTTTCGTTAAGTGAAAAGATAGCAGCCTGCGAACCCGAAATGGAAAAAGATAAAAATATAAGAAGCAGTAAGCCCACCACTAAAAGGGTACTGCTTTGCGTGGTAGCCTGCAACTCTACCTGTAAGAAATCTGTAAAAAGTAAATGAATGATGCCCTGTGTATACAAAACAAAAATTATTGGTGAAAGTGTTTTTTGTCAGATGTTGGATTGCCCCACAACAAATTAAAAGTTAATCGTATCCGGGCCCCCTTCTTCGCCCGAAACAGGTCCGCCTGGTGCGGGGTCGTCGTGTTCGGGCGTTAATCCCTCAGCTTTTTTATCCAGCATGATCAAATTTTCGCCCACTACCTCGGTAATATATTTTTTCACCCCGTCCTTGTCTTCCCAGCTTCTGGTGCGCAATCTCCCTTCTATATAAACCAGGCTCGATTTGTGTAAAAATTTCTGGGCAAGATCTGCCAAACCACGCCACAACACTACAGTGTGCCATTCCGTTTGTGATACCAGTTTTCCCGATCTGTCTTTAAAAGTTTCGGTAGTTGCCAACGGAAATTTGGCAACCGAGATGTTCCCCTCCAGTAGCTGTACTTCAGGATCTTTACCTAAGTTACCGATTAGCATTACCCGATTAACTCCTCTCATAAATTAATTATTGATTTTTCTTATGTAAGTATGTATTAAGCTATAGTAAACTAAAATTAATTTTTTTTACCCATTCTGAAAAATTAATACACGTAGCTTATATTTTTTTAATATTCATTAGAGCTGACCGGAGCTGTTATTTATTTACTAAGGCACTGCTGTTCAGATAATCATTAATGACTTTAGGAAAGGAATAAGTGGATAACCTGTTCCCGTCAACCCAGTCGTAATTTTTAAGCGAACCGGGTAATTCGTGCACCCGGGTGTTGATAAACATTGCTGTAATGCTTTGATGCGTCAGTTTCTGGCGATAAATAACAGGCTCACCTTTTATAAAGCTCTCTTCGCTGATCCATTTCAGATGCAATGCTTCGGCAACAGCGCTGTCGGTAGCATTCCCCTCGGGTAATTCTATCAACGGAAATTCATGCAGGTGCTGCCATATATCCTTGTCTAGTCGCTCCCTTACGGCAATTTTACTGCCATGTTGAATAATAAAGAAATAAAAAAAGCGGCTTCTTTGTTTGATTTTCTTTTCTTTTACCGGTAGCTGCTGTATTCTGTTATCAGCATGGGCTACACAGTATTTTTGAAAAATGCAATGGGTACATAGGGGCGCTACCGGTTTACAGATAGTAGCACCAAAGTCCATAATGGCCTGGTTGTACTTGCCCGGTTGCTCTTGATCGAGCAGCTCATTGGCTAGCTGATGGAAGCTCTTTTTACCGGTGGTGCTGTCAATCGCTTCGTCAATTCCAAAAACCCTGGCCAAAACCCTGTACACATTGCCATCCACCACGGCATGGGGCAGATTAAATGCAAAAGAGGCAATGGCAGATGCGGTGTAAGGGCCAACACCTTTGAGACTTAATATATCGTTGTAATTAGCGGGAAAAGTTCCTCCATAGTTTCCCGTAATCATGCGGGCGGTAGCAATAAGGTTCCGGCAACGGGAATAATAGCCCAGGCCTTCCCATAGTTTAAATACTTTTTTCTCGTCGGCCGCTGCTAAATCTTTGATCGTAGGAAAATTGCGGAGGAAGTTATTATAGTATTCCAGTCCTTGTTCTACCCTTGTTTGTTGTAAGATAATCTCACTTAGCCATACTTTGTAGGCATCTTTTTCTCCTTTCCAGGGCATTTGCCGGTTATTATCTTTTTCATGCCACTTTAACAACAATTTTGAAAAATTGCTGACTTTCAGTCGTTTATGTGTTAAATTGCTCAAAAGATTTTATTTATTTTTTTTAAAGAAAAAAAATTGGATTAATAATTGTTTATATCTTAGAAGTATTAAGCATAATAAGCTGTTTTACAATTTAATTGAATCGTTAAAATAATATTAATTTTATTCTATGCGAAAAGCGGACTTGGTAAACAAGATATCTGACAAAACCGGCATCCCCAAGGTAGATGTGCTGGTTACACTCGAAACTATGTTTAAAGAGGTTAAAGACACTTTGGCTTCTGGCGAAAACATTTACATTCGTGGTTTCGGCAGCTTTATAACTAAAAAACGGGCTGCAAAAATTGGCCGCAATATTAAGAAAAATGTAGCGGTACATATCCCCGAACATTATATTCCTGCATTTAAACCAGCGAAAGAGTTTAGCATTGAAGTTAAAAAGCTAAAGGAGCCAAAACCAGATGATGGCCCCGGAGAAGATGGCGATGATTAGTAAGTTCTAAACAAAGAAGGTAGCTGCCATTGAGTTTTTATCCACTCTTTTTTAAACAATTTATATAGTATTGGGGTTAACTTTGCAATCCAAATTTTTTTTGATTGTGAAGAAACCTCAATATATAACCATTTTTGTTGCTCTTGCTGCATTGTGTTTGCTGTGGGCATTCGGGAGTATTAAACCCCCGGCTCAGGCTAATGCACATGAAGGTCATCAGCACGAACATGCCGGTCAACCCAGTGCAGGTTCTGTTTCAACTTCATCATTTTCAATTGATAGTGCGTTAACTGCTGCAAAAGGTACCCTTTTGCCGGCAGGTGCAGCCAGGTTAACATCATTGGAATCCACCATTGAGAAATCGGCAGATCAGGGACAAAAAGTACAGGCTTTCAGAGCGCTTTCGATGTATTGGAAAGACAGTGTAAAAGCCTTTATTCCTTATGCCTGGTATGTTGCCGAAGGGGCAAGGTTGGAAAATTCAGAAAAAAACCTCAATTTTGCAGGCCATTTGTTTTTGAACAACCTGCAGCATGTGGAAAATGGAGAAATGGCAAAGTGGATGGCACTGCAGGCAAAGGATTTGTTCGAGAGGTCTTTAAAGCTAAATCCTGATAACGACTCTGCGAAAGTAGGGTTGGGCTCAACTTACATGTTTGGAGGTATCTCCAATGCTCCCATGGAAGGAATTGCAAAGATCAGGGAAGTGGTGGCTAAAGACAGCACTAACTTATATGCACAAATGACATTAGCGATGGGTTCGCTCATGAGTGGGCAAACTGACAAAGCTAAAGAGCGTCTTGAAACAATAATCAGGCTCGACTCTAAAAACCTGCAGGCATTATTGCTGCTGGCAGATATTTACGAGAAGCAGGATAAGAAACAAGAAGCAATAACATATTATCAGAAAGCATTACCGCTGGCAACTGAGCATACGGAAATGAGGGCTGAGCTTCAAAAAAGGATTGATGCTTTAAAAAAGCAGAATTAACTATTATATTAACAATATTTAAATTATTTAACTATGCCTTGTGGTAAAAAAAGAAAACGTCATAAAATTGCAACTCATAAGCGCAAAAAAAGACTTAGAAAAAACCGCCATAAAAAGAAATAAGTTTTCTTTTATTGAAATATATTCTACATATAACCCCGTAGTTTATTTGCGGGGTTTTATGTAATATATTTGTTTTAGCTGCTTTATCGTTATATGCATTTCCATCCTTTAATGCCATATACTTTCTGCCTGCATATATAACCGGTAAAGCTGATCAGAATTACTTTTAAGGCATAGCACACGTTCATATGCAATGAATAAAGAAATTGTAATTAATGCCGCTCCCACTGGTGTTGAAATTGCTTTGTTAGAAGATAAGAAGCTGGTGGAGTTGCATAGCGAAAAAAGCGATGGCCGCTTTGCCGTGGGTGATTTATACCTGGGCAAAGTAAAGAGGCTGATGCCCGGGCTTAATGCCGCTTTTATAGATGTAGGCTTTGAAAAAGACGCATTTTTGCATTATACCGACTTAAGCCCGTATGCAAAATCGTTATTGAAGTTTACTAATATGGCCATGGCAGCCACAGATGCCAACCCTGTAGACTTTTCAAAATTCAGCGTTGAGCCGGAAATCGTAAAAACCGGCAAGATCAGCGAAGTACTGGGCGGTAAACCCCATGTGCTGGTGCAGATATTGAAAGAACCTATTGCGGCCAAAGGGCCCCGGCTGAGCTGCGAACTTTCTTTGCCGGGCAGGTTTGTTGTCATCACTCCCTTCAATAATATAGTAGCAGTATCTAAAAAAATTCATTCTTCGGAAGAAAGGAAAAGACTGCAGAAAATAATTGAAGCCGTTAAGCCTAAGAACTTTGGTGTAATTGTAAGAACGGCGGCGGAAGGAAAAAATACAGCAGAGCTCTATGAAGACCTAGGAAACCTGGTTAATATATGGAACACTGTTCAGCAAAACCTGAGGGGAGCAGTAGCGCCTACCAAGATTTTCAGCGAGCAGAACAAGACCAACAGCATCTTAAGAGATCTTTTAAGCGCAGATTATAACCGTATTGTTACCAACGATAAGAATATCTACAACGAAACCAAAAACTATATCCAGAAAATTGCACCCGAGAAAGCGGAGATCGTGAACCAGGCGCAAGGTAATGTTTTTGATATTTTAGGGATTACCAAACAGGTAAAAGGGTCGTTTGGGAAAACGGTTACTTTAAACAGCGGGGCTTATCTTATTATAGAGCATACCGAAGCATTGCACGTTATAGATGTAAACAGCGGCTATAAAAATGTAGGGAACAACCAGGAGCAAAATGCATTGGAAACCAACCTGGAAGCTGCCGCTGAAATTGCCCGGCAATTAAGGCTGAGAGATATTGGCGGAATCATTGTAGTTGATTTTATCGATATGAAGCTTGCCGAGAATAAGAAAAAGCTTTTCGATACGATGGAAGAAGTAATGCTTGCCGACAGGGCCAAGCATTCTGTATTGCCTATTTCCAAGTTTGGATTGATGCAGATTACCCGCCAGCGCATGCGCCCCGAAGTAAACATCAATACCCAGGAAGTATGCCCCAGCTGTAACGGTAGTGGTAAAATAACTTCAACACTGGTGCTGGAAGATGAGATCGAAAAGAATCTCAACTACCTGATTACCCATAAGCATAAAAACCTGAAGTTGATTGTGCATCCTATTATGCACGCTTACCTGACCAAGGGTTTATGGTGGAGTAGTAAATTGTCGAAATGGAATAAGAAATTCGGGCAAAAAACCAGGCTGGAAAAAGATACAGCTTACCAGCTGACGGAATATCACTTCTTCGATTCGAATGATGAAGAAATTAAGTTTTAAATTAAAAAGCTCCGGAAATTTTCGGAGCTTTTTAATTCTTATTCAATAAAAACCGGAAAGGTTTTAAACGTTCTTTTTGAACCGCAGATAATATTTTTCGCTTATTGGAGGTAATCCGGTTCCTGTTCACCAGTTCGTGGGCTTTGCAGAAACCTTCCTTATTGTCTACAAATGCAATGACATAATTCAGGCATTCTACCTGTGTATCTATCGGGGGGTAAACGGCGTCATCTTTAATGACCAAAATAATATCTCTGCGATATTTACTCATTTTGCAGGCAAACTAATCTGTAGTAGTAAATTTACCTTATTTTACAATCAGATCAAACAAAAGGTTTACGATCTGATATATTTTTAGCAATATCTATGCCTTTTCCCCGGAAGTTAAGAATATTAGTGGCTCCCTTAGACTGGGGACTGGGACATACTACCCGGTGCATACCTGTTATTAAGGCATTATTGAAACAAGGTACAGAAGTTATTATTGCCGGAAACAAAATACAGGAAAAGGTATTATCAGCAGAATTTCCCGATTGTAAATTTTTATTCCTGGAGGGTTATGGAGTTGCTTACAGCGCTACCAGGAAAGGTTTTTTATGGAAAATGATGCAGCAGCTTCCGCGCATCGCTTCTGCAATACAACACGAAAACAGCTGGTTAAATGAAGTGCTGGCCCGCGAAAACATTGATGGCGTCATAAGCGATAACCGGTTTGGCCTGTATACCTCAAAAATACCCTCCGTTTTTATCACGCACCAGTTACGCATACAAACAGGATTGGGGCAGCTGGCCGATGGCATAGCCCAGCGCGTAAATTACAGATATATTAACCGTTTTAGCCAGGTTTGGGTGCCTGATTTTCAAGGACCTCAAAATCTCGCAGGTATTTTGTCACATCCGTCTTTGATGCCCGCTACGAATGTTGTTTATGTAGGACCATTAACAAGGATGCATCAACGTTCTCCTGTAAATGAAGCGGGCGGTATCCTTTTCATCTTTTCAGGCCCGGAGCCACAAAGAAGCTTTTTTGAGCAGAAAGTGTTGGCACAATTGCAAGATATCCAGCAAAAGGTTACTATTGTCCGTGGCAAACCACTACAGGAAGACCTCCCATTGATTGAGGATGCTGTTATTTACAATCATTTACCCGGCAATGAAATGGAATTAATCATGCGTTCGGCATCATGTATAGTATGCCGGAGCGGGTATAGCTCGGTTATGGATATTAATGCATTAGGGCTGAGATCTATTTTAATACCTACCCCTGGTCAAACCGAGCAGGAGTACCTGGCAGACTACCTGGTGCAAAAGAAATTTGCTATAAAAGCCAGCCAGGACGATTTTAACCTGCGAGACCTGCTCCAAAAAGCAGCAGGGTTCACTTACAATGGTTTTATTAACCAGGATGATTCGCTTCTCACAGAGGCGGTCGCCGGTTTTTTAGATAACTGCGGAGGAGCAGCTCATTAAGAAAAAGACTTAGAATTTTACCAGGAAGCCTAGTCCCAGCATTGATTTTATCTGGGCTGCGGGCGATTCGTTGTTGGCGCCAAACAGTCTTACATCGTCGTCGTAAATCATATCAAGACTATAGGTAAGCGTCAGGTATTTGGTCAACTTCATGTTGATCATGTTCGTCCAGTAAAGATCCACATTCTTAGGTTTATCCAAATAGTTTGAATAAAGGTCCAGGCGGCTTTTATAAGAGAACATTTTATTGATCTCTTTAAAATAGTTCAGCGAAGCAAAGGCGCCAAACTCAGTTTTTACGTGTCTGCCGGTGTCTACTCCATAAGCTCCCACACTTGCCAGTGAATCGTTTCTGACAATGGTCCATCTCACAGTGGCCGGAGATATGAAAGCAGAAAATTCTTTATTAGGTTTCCATTCCAGGCCAGGGCTCAATAACACATATGCAGGCGAAAGGAAATTAGAACTGAAAGTGCGGTTTCCGTCGCTATCGTAGGTGTAGCCCCTGAACATTTGTGATCTGAAATTGAATAAGGCGCCAACATTCCATTTTTCGCCGATTGCGTAACCGTATTTGGAAACCAGGTCAATCCGGTCATCATTCTTTCTGCTTCCCAGCGATGTGGTATTCATATACCCCAGGTTGATATCAAGCGTATTGTCCCAGGAATGTTTATTCTTCTTGTAAAAGGCATAAGTGCTCAGGTTGCCATTGAGGGCGAGGGAAAACTTGTCGCCACCGGCAGCCCAGTTGCTCAAAGAGCCCTGTGCGGCATTCAACCCAATAAACCCACCCGTCTTCCAGGTTTTGGTTGTTGTGTCGTTGGGATCTTTCTTGATTTGTCTTTCCGAGTCTTTCTTTAAGTTTTTAACCGTTTCGTCCTGAGCCAGAACTGTTAAGCTGCTTAAAAAAGCAACCATAAATAGTATCTTTTTCATATTTGTTTTGTGTTGACCACAAAAATAAGTATCTATCTCTGAAAGGTTTGTAGGAAATTAATTTTATATTTGGCTACTGTGGCGTAATGAATGAGCAGGGAGGCTAAGCAAAATACAACGACTATTACGGCTAAGCAAAATTGAACGCTTTATGAACAGAGATGCTGCAGGCATCTTCATCCTCAAGAAGTTGGCAATAAAAAAACCTCCGCCAAAGGCGAAGGTTTAATATGCTGTAGGGGGAGGGGTCGAACCTCCACGAGGCGGTTAGCCGCAACACAAAGTTAGTGGTCAATCCTGGTCGGCCTGACGGTCGGCTCTATGTTGTGTTTATTCCGTGATCCTCACCCTCGAGACAAGAGGGCATGTCTGCCAAAAATTTCATCACCCCACAATTTTTAAGAACTTTGCCTTTATTATCAGGCTTTGTTAGAACAAAAATAAAGATAAATGCTCGTTCGTTCCAAATATTTTAAGAATATTTTTTAGAATATAGTAAATATTCAATAAATTGCATTTAGTATTAGATTATTTCAAATTAAAGCTGCTTAAATATGAATTCTAAATTAAATCTTGATAAGCTGGATCTGCAGATCATTGAACATATGATGGATGATGCCGAGATTTCGTATGCCGATCTGGGAAAGAAATTATTTGTATCGGGCGGTACCATACATGTGCGTATCAAAAAGCTGCAAAAAGACGGGGTAGTAAAAGGCACCCGTTTAAATCCGGATCTCAAGCTTCTGGGATATGATGTAATTGCTTTTATAGGCATTTACCTGCGGGAAAGCTCTTTATATGATTCAGTAGCGAAAGAACTTCATAAAATAAAAGAAATTGTACGTTTGAACTATACTACCGGTAACTATAGCATGTTTGCCGAAATTATATGCAAAGATATCTCGGAATTAAGAGATGTATTGCATGAAAAGCTCCAGAAGATAAAAGGTATTGAAAGAACAGAGACCTTTATATCGCTTGAAGAAAGCTTTTCCAGGAGCGTTAAAGTATTGGATCAGTAGCCGGTTTAAGAACCGGTATTTTCAGTAGCGATCATTTTCAAAAATTCGGCTTCGCTTATAATTTTGACCGTATTTAACTTTTTCGCCTTATCCAGTTTGCTGCCGGCATCTTCACCTACTACCAGGTAATTCAATTTAGCGCTTACACCACCCAGAATTTTTCCACCTTTGGCTTCAGCCATCTCTTCGGCTTCGCTTCTTTTAAGTGTAGGAAGTGTTCCGGTAAACAGGAAAGTTACACCTTCCAGCTCTCCTCCGCCGTGCATCTTCCTGATGTGGTTATTCATTTCAATACCCAGCTCTTCCAGCTCCTGCAACATGTTAATATTATCTTCATTGCTAAAAAAGTCGGCAATGCTTCCTGCTACCTTCGGGCCGATATCTTCCAGTTCCTGTAATGCTTCCTGGGTAAAATTCCGCAGATCCAGCAAGTGATTCACTTTCTGGGCCAATACTTTGGCCGTGGTTTCGCCTACAAACCGGATCCCCAGGGCAAAGATGAGGCGGTGCAGTGGCTGTTGTTTGCTTTGCTGTATGGCTTCTTTTAGTTTTTCAATCGACTTCGTGCCAAACCCTTCCAGTTTGGCTATTGCCTCAAAGTCGAGTTTGTAAATGCCAGGTATATCTTTCAGCAAACCCAGCTCATAAAACTTTTTAATATTGGCCTCTCCAAATCCCTTGATGTCCAATGCATCCTTACTCACATAATGGATCATGCGCTCTACAACCTGTGCGGGGCATTCAATATTAATGCAACGCCAGGCAGCTTCTCCCTCGGCCTTAAAAAGCTGGCTGTCACAAATAGGGCAGCCCTGGGGGAATGTTATTTTTGTTTCTGTACCGGTACGTAGTTCTGCCAGGGGTTTAACAATGTACGGGATCACATCACCTGCACGCTCCACCAGCACCGTATCTCCTATCATCAGGTCCTTTTCACGTATCACATCTTCATTAAATAAGGAGATAGAGCTTACGGTAACGCCACCAATATATACCGGATCTATTTTCGCAACGGGCGTAATAGAGCCGGTGCGCCCTACCTGGAAATCGACGTTCAATAATTTACTCGTTCCCTGCCGGGCCTTGAATTTAAAGGCCATGGCCCAGCGCGGATGGTGGGAGGTCATGCCTAATTGATCCTGCAGATCAAAGTTGTTGACCTTAATAACCATGCCGTCAATTTCGTAAGGCAGGTCATCCCTTTTGTCTTCAAATTCCAGGCAATAGCTTATCACGGCATCTATGCCGTCAAATACCCTCATTTCCTTAACCGGGCTTCTGAAACCTAAGTCCCATAATAGTTTCAGAGATCCGGCATGTGTTGTCAGTTCCTCGGGTATCTCTTTTCCGGGAAGTAAAGTGTAGTCGCTGATATGATAAACAAAGGCTTCCAGGTTTCTTCTTCTTACTTCTGCCGGATCTTTGATGCGCAATGTGCCTGCTGCTGCGTTGCGCGGGTTGGCCAAAGGCGCCAGGCCTTTTTCAACCAGCGCATCATTATATTTTTTGAAGCTGTTTTTATTCATCAATACTTCGCCACGTATTTCAACCTGTTGTAAACCATAATCACTAAAACGTGCCGAAAGGGGCAGCGTACGGATCTGCTTTACATTGGTAGTAACATCATCTCCGGCCACGCCGTTGCCGCGTGTGGCGCCACGTACCAATAAATCATTTTCGTAAATAAGGGAAATACTGCCGCCATCAAACTTGGGCTCTACACAATAGGTAATCGTGTCCAGTTTAGAGATTTGTTTCGCTTTCCTGTCAAAGTCTTTCAGATCGGCTTCATTGTATGAATTGTCCAGCGACAACATAGGTACCAGGTGCTGTACGGTTACAAAATTACCGGTCAGCTCTTTGGCAACTCTTTGTGTAGGTGAATCTTTGGTGATCCAGTCTTTATGGGCTTGTTCCGTTCTTTCCAGCAATTTAAATAACTGGTCATACTCCCCGTCAGCAATCAGCGGGTCGCTTAAAACATAGTACCGGTATTCATGAAAACGCAAGGCCTGGCGCAGTTGTTCGGTACTGTCCGGGGAGGCAAGTGTTTCAGGCGTGTCTTTTAAAAGCGCCTGCGTATTTTCCTGCAGGGCAATGGTAGTTTCTTTGCTGT
>JBCNOR010000690.1:0-2510 GCA_039593785.1 Niabella sp.
AAAGCATTAAAGTCAGCCGGAGGTGTTGGTAAATTATAGGCATCGTACCAATAACCAAAACCAGCGTCAGCAAGACGTTTCCACGGGAAGTATTTGCTGGGATCGCTTTTGCGGCTGGGTGCAATATCAGAGTGTGCAATAAAGTTGGACTGCGGAATGCCATGCTGATCTTTTAAGTAATCCAGCAACTTAATAAGCGCCGTGATCTGGGCATCAGAAAAAGGCTCTTCTCCATTATTATCAATTTCTATACCCAGGCTGCAGGAGAACATATCTGTAATACTCCCCCATTTGCTGTTACCGGCATGCCAGGCACGTACATAATCATTTAACATTTGATATACTACGCCATCACGGCCAACGACATAGTGAGCGCTGGTTTGTGTTCGGGAAATAGAAAAGGTAAATAAAGTTTGCTCCGCTGAGTTTTGCGCGGTATGATGTAATACTACGAAATTAGGCTTCCTTATATTAAAGTTAACCGAAGCATACCACTGTGCATTTACTGCAGGATTCTTTTTCTGGGAAGGGTTTTTAGCTATCTGGTTAATGATCTCATCAACCGTTTTTTCGTAAGAAGGCTTTGCATAAAACTGTATGCTGTCTGTAATCCGTTTATAGTATTGTGGCGAACGATAAGAATATGCTGCAGCATCGTTGCTCGGTGGCGGCGGCGTATATGTTTCTTTTTCTCTTTCGGGCCTCTTTGTAACCTCGGGAGTATTATTCTGCTGATTATTTCTTGTAATCTGCTCGGGTTTTGTAAAAACGGTCTGATTAGGCGTATTGCCGGCTGAAGACGGCTTGGTACCTGTATTTTTTTGAGGATTTCTATTTAGAACATTGGTTTTTTGGGGTGGTCTGTTGCCACAAGCGCATAAAGCCAACAATGCCAAAGCCGGTAATGCTTTTTTGATAAACATCGTATATACTGATCTTTTCTTTAACTAAAATGGTCCTTAATAATATATCCGTTCGTAATGTGAAAGTAACGAAATTCATCGTAAAACGCCAACAAGGCTTTAAAATTGTGTGAACAATCAATAATATTTTAAGATTTCATTAATGCAATCCTATCTTTAAAAAAATTTTTTTATGGACGCACATTTTGGAATGATCGGCCTGGGTACTATGGGCCGGAATCTTGTTTTAAATATTGCAGATCATGGGTTTAAAGTATGTGGTTACGATCGTAGTGAAGAGCAGACCAGGCGCATGAACGAAGAAGCCGGGAACCGGCCTGTTACCACCGTTTCTTCATCGGCCGATTTGATAAAAAACCTGAGAACACCGCGCATTATCATGTTCCTGGTTCCGGCGGGTAAAATTGTAGATGCTGTAATTGACGAATTATTACCCAACCTGGAAAAAGGTGACATTTTAATTGACGGGGGGAACTCTCATTTTATTGATACTGACAGAAGATATGCTGCTTTACAAAACTCGGGCATCCACTTTATAGGAATGGGTGTATCAGGCGGAGAGGAAGGTGCGCGGTTTGGCCCGAGTATGATGCCGGGTGGTAATGAAGAGAGCTATAAGCTGGTGCAGGACATCTTTGAGTCGATCGCTGCCAGGGCAGACGGTGAGCCCTGCGTTGCCTTTATGGGTAACAGCGCTGCTGGCCATTATGTAAAAATGGTACATAACGGTATTGAATATGCAGTCATGCAGATGATTAGTGAGGTGTACGGATTATTAAGAAATGAAGGTGTGTCCAATGCCGAACTGCATCAGCTATTCGACACCTGGAACAAGGGTGAGCTACAGTCCTTCCTGATTGAAATAACGGCCGACATATTTAAACAAAAAGATCCTGAAACAGGTAACGACCTGATTGACATGATACTGGACAAGGCCAGACAGAAAGGCACGGGATTGTGGACCTCTCAAAGCGCACTGGAATTAAATGTGCCGCTTCCCACTATCGATACTTCCGTATCTATGCGTTACTTATCGGCACTGAAAGAAGAGCGTGTACAGTTTGCGCGTTTATACAACCATCAGAATAAAAAAACCGGTGTAGATGTTGAAGCCTTAAAGAAAGACTGCCGTGATGCATTACATTTCGGATTTATGATGGCTTATGCGCAGGGCCTGGAATTGCTTTCGGTGGCGTCCTCTATTTACAAATATGACATCCCGATTCCAACAGCTATCAAGGTTTGGCGCGCGGGATGTATTATCCGTTCGCTGATGCTGAACGACTTATACAAAGCTTTTTCTGAAGATGCTACATTAAAAAATGTAATTGCTTCTCCCGTATTTGTACCGCTGCTAAAAGAAAAAAGGCCTGGCCTGGTTAACTTCCTGAAAACCGCTATGGACGCAGGAATTCCCGCACTGGCTTTTTCCGCGGTATTGAGCTACTTTGATGCGTATGTTCAGGAAAGGCTGCCGGCCAACCTGGTGCAGGCGCAGCGTGATTATTTTGGAGCACATACTTATGAACGTATCGATAAAGAAGGCTTCTTCCATACCGACTGGACACCCGCTACGTAATAGATAGC
>JBCNOR010000691.1:0-2507 GCA_039593785.1 Niabella sp.
TTATCAGACGTTATGATCACCTGCTTACCGTTTTCCAGCGTAACCGTTATCTTATCAAATAAAGGAGACCCTAAAATATATTGATCAGTTGCAGGGCATACAGGATAAAAGCCCATAGCAGAGAAAACATACCAGGCAGATGTCTGGCCATTGTCTTCATCGCCACAATAACCATCAGGTGTTGCAAAATAGAGCTTGTCCATAACTTCACGGCTCCAGTATTGCGTTTTCCAGGGTTCGCCGGCGTAGTTGTATAAATAGATCATATGCTGAATGGGCTGATTACCGTGAGCATATTGTCCCATATTCATGATCTGCATTTCCCTGATCTCATGTATAACGCCTCCGTAATAAGAGTCGTCAAAGGTAGGGGGCATAATGAAAACAGAGTCCAGCATTGTTACGAAGTCTTTTTTGCCACCCATCAATTGCATCAGGCCATTAATGTCGTGGAAAACGCTCCAGGAGTAATGCCAGCTGTTACCTTCGGTAAATGCGTCACCCCATTTTTGAGGATTAAATGGCTTTTGAAACTGGCCGTCTTTATTCTTCCCACGCATTAGTTTATGCTCCGCGTCAAACAGGTTTTTATAATTCAGGCTGCGTTTTTTATACAGTTCTATTTCTTCTTTAGGACGGTTGAGCGCCTTTGCCAGCTGGTAGATGGAGAAATCATCATAAGCATATTCTAAAGTACGGGCTGCATTTTCATTAATGCCCACATCGTAGGGCACATAGCCCAGTTCGTTATAATATTGAACGCCCTTTCTTCCCACAGCGGTCATGGGGCCCTCATTGTTGGCACCATGTTGCAGCGCTTTATAGAGGGTTTGTATATCGTAGCCCCGGCCACCTTTTATGTAAGCGTCGGAAACGACAGAGGCGGAGTTATTGCCGATCATAATATCGGCATAACCCGGGCTGCTCCATTCTGGCAGGAAGCCGCCTTCTTTATAGTCATTAATCAGGCCTTCCTGCATTTCTTTATTGATAGAAGGGAAGGCAAAGTTTAGGAAGGGATAGAGTGCGCGAAAAGTGTCCCAGAAACCGGTACCGGCAAACATATAGCCGGGTAATACTTCACCCGTGTAAGGACTGTAATGCATTATTTTTCCTTTGGCATCAATTTCATATAGTTTGTTGGGGAAGAACACCATCCTGTATAAGCAGGAGTAGAAAGTGCGTAACTGATCAGTATTCTTGCTTTCAGCTTTAATAGTGCCCAGTGTTTTGTTCCAGGTATTGCGACCTGCCGCTGCCACCTGGTCAAAGTTCCTGTTGCCAATTTCTTTCAGGTTGATTTCGGCCTGCTCCTGGCTGATGAAAGAAGATGCTACTTTAGCCTGTATTTTTTCGCCTCTTTTGGATACGGAAAAACCAACGATAGCGCCGCTGTTTTTTTGTTCCAATAGTTTTAGAGATCCCCTGGTAATATCCTTGTCCACCCATGTGCCGGTGCTGGTAAAGGGCCGGTCGAACTGGATTACAAAGTAGTTTTTAAAATTCTTTAATTTACCGCGCGCATACTTGGTTGTATAGCCGATGATTTTATTTTGTGAAGGAATGATCTCTACGTAAGACTCTTTGTCAAAGGCATCTATCACTACAAATGCGCTATCAGTTTTAGGGAAGGTAAAGCGAAAACAGGCGGCTCTTTCGGTAGGTGTGATCTCGGTTGTTACGTCGTGATCGGCCAGGTAAACACTGTAATAATAAGGCTTCGCAATTTCTGCTTTATGAGAAAACCAGCTGGCTCTTCCATCCTGGTCTGCTACCGCTTTACCCGTAACAGGCATGATAGAAAACATACCATAATCATTCATCCAGGGGGAGGGCTGATGGGTTTGTTTAAACCCTCTTATTTTATCAGAAGCATAAGTGTATTGCCAGCCATTGCCGTTGTTGCCGGTTTGCGGTGTCCATAAATTCATCCCCCAGGGCAAGCCTATAGCAGGGTAGGTGTTACCGTTGGAAAGGCTTCCTTTGGAATCGGTACCCATTAATGGGTTGACATAGTCTACGAGTTCTGTTGGATGACTATTGCTCTGTGCCAACGCGTAGATCGAAAACACGCAGGAAACAAGAGGCAGCAGGATTTTTTTCATTTTTACTTGATTTCTTGAGAACTAAATTTTTTCATGATAAATGCCAACTTCGGCAATAGACACTTGCTGGCGGGCCTTCAAAATATGTATCCTGATCTTCGAGCCGGTTACAGGAGAGAACCGATGTACTTTGACGTTTTTAGTGATGTCGCCATTTACCGCCGTTTTCCAGCTGCCATTCGAAAAGTATTCGATGCGATATTGATTGATATTCGAATGAGTTTCTGTAATAGATATGGCATTGAATGCTGTGGCCTTTTTCAGGTCGATTTCATACCAGGGGTTCTTTACTGTGGGATTGGATACCCATGATGTGGTATAACGGTCATCGTTGGCAAAATCCATTATGTTCATATCATCACTCCAGCTTGAGTTACTGGGTTTTCTTGTAGCCAGGTTGTG
>JBCNOR010000692.1:0-2505 GCA_039593785.1 Niabella sp.
CTTTAATAAAAAAGTCCGCCCTGTTGATGTAAACCAACATAATGTGGGGCTAAGGTTGGCTTACCTGTTTTAAAAACCAATGTAACCGGCGCCATTGCCCAACGAATACAAATAAGCCCACGGTTTAAATCGTGGGCTTATTTGTATTCGTAAAATATCTGTATTTATAATTAACCCGCCGCTGCAGGCTCTAAAACATTGGTTTTTTCGGCATCTCCACTCTTTTCTGTGGGTGCTTTTTCTATCAACTCCATAAACTGATCCAGTTTCGGGGTGATAATAATTTCTGTGCGGCGATTCTTGTTTCTACCTGCATCTGTGGAATTATCAGCAATAGGGTTGTATTCGCCCCGGCCGCCAACAGTTAAACGCTTAGGTTCTATACCATAGTTATTCTGCAACGCCTGAACTACTGAAGAGGCACGCAAAGAACTCAGATCCCAGTTATTGCGAATATTAGGACGGGTGATCGGCACATTGTCTGTATTACCTTCTATCAGCACATCATACTCTTTATAATCCTGAATGATCTTGGCAATTTTGCTCAGGGTCTCTCCCGCCCTGTCAGAAATCTCGTAGCTACCGGATTTATACAGCATATTATCTGCTAAAGAAATATACACTACACCTTTCAATACTTTTACGTCAACATCTTTTAATTCTTCACGGCTAAGTGAACGGGTAAGATTATTCGTTAAAACAATATTGAGCGAGTCGCTTTTATTTTTTGTGTTCACCAAATGCTGAATGTATTTATTCGAAGCATTGATTTCGTCCACCAGTTTAGAAATATTTACATTTCCCTGGCTGTTCTGACTAATACTTTTATCTAAAGTAGCTTGTAAAGCAGCTAATGACTTTCTCAGCGAAGCATTATTGGCTTTTTCCTGTGCCAGCAGTTCTTCCAAACCCTTTACACGCGCCTGGCTGGCCGACAAGTCGGATAATGCCAGTTGTAAACGGCCATTAAGATTGGCGTAATCACTCTGTAAAGCTGTAAATTTTTTGGTACTCACACAACCGGTTAACAACATACCGCTAACCAATATTGCGGCCGGTCCAACTAAGAAACGTTTATCCATACTATCTGATTTTATATCGTTTAAAGAAGCATTACCTTGCTTGAAAAGGGCCTAAAAAAGAATTTCTAATTTAGATAGGATGACAAATTAAATGCCTAAGTTGCACGATTGAATACAGTATTCATCCTAAAGATAAAGCCAAGGCGAAAATATCAGGCGCAAGATATTATCTTTTAAATATCTATACATTAAAAAATATATAATAAAACATTAAAATTGAACAGCAAAAAAATCATAATTGTAGGACAAGGAGTATCGGGAACACTTTTTTCTTGGTTTTGTGCGCAACACAATTTAGATTTTATTGTCATCGATAATGCCCTTGCTAACAGCCCTTCCAAAACCGCCGCCGGACTGATCAATCCGGTTACCGGCCGACGTGTGGTAACCGTATGGATGGACGATATTATCCTGCCTTTCGCTGAAACAACTTACAAGGAGATAGGCGCACAGTTAGGTATTGAGGCTATTTCAAAAATGGATATTGTAGACTTCTTTCCTAACCCTTTTATGAAAGAAAGCTTTCTAAAAAAAATGAGCCAGCAGGCCCCCTATATCAGCCTGGTTAAAGATGAGCAATATTTAAATGAATACTTTAACTATGAATTCGGAACCGGTATTATAGAGCCTGCTTATATCGTACACCTTCAGCAGCTGTTACCGGCCTGGCGTCAATACCTATTGTCCGAAAATAAATTGATTGAACAATCATTCAACTTTAATCAGCTGCAGGTATCAGACGGTAGTGTGCAATATGAAAACATTGTAGCAGACCTGGTTGTTTTTTGCGATGGTGTTGAAGGAAGCGAAAACCCCTACTTCAATTTGCTGCCTTTTGCATTAAACAAAGGCGAAGCCATTATCATCGAAGCGCCTGAGCTACCGGCCGGTCATATTTATAAAAAATCGATGACATTAGCCCCGTTTGGCGAACCGGGCATTTTCTGGGCCGGCACCAACTATATCTGGGAATTTGACGACCACCTGCCTACAGAAGCCTTTAGAAAATCAACCGAACAAAATTTAAACAGCTGGCTAAAAGTGCCCTATAAAATAATAGATCATAAAGCAGCGGTACGCCCGGCTACCGTAGAACGCCGGCCGTTCGTAGGTTTACATCCCGTTCACAAAAATATTGGCATATTAAATGGAATGGGCACCAAAGGTTGTTCACTTGCTCCCTATTTTGCTTCACAGCTGGTTCAACATATTATTAATCAGCAGCCAATTGAAAAAGAAGCGGATATAGCCAGGCATGCCCGCATCCTGTCCCGGACCCAGGCGTAAACTCACCGTCAAACTCACCTCTTTTGGGGATACTTCCTGCTTGCCATATCGATATCCGCGCTGAAGGGCGCGCACTTCATCGAGCTGTGCACCCAGCGCGGCATCCCGCTGCTGTTCCTGCAGAACATCACCGGCT
>JBCNOR010000007.1:0-24542 GCA_039593785.1 Niabella sp.
AGGTCTATATTGCCCCTGGATGCCGCCCAATGTAAATAAGAAGCACTATGGTGTGTTTTTTTCTTGACGCCATTGCCTTCCTGCTCCACCATGAATTTAATGGTTTCCAGGGGCGCTTCATTTAAGATCGCTCTTGCTGTAGGGTCCCATGAAGCAGCGTCGGGTTGAGAGGGACTGTTTCCTTTTGCAATTTCTGCTTTTACCTGGTCAATGGTTGGTTGCGTCTTCCAGAAATCAGGGCTCATCAATGTATTGGTTGATGGAGCTGCTGAAGATCCTTCCGGACGGCTACCACCCGGTTGTGCATAAGAAATAATAGTGAGGAGCGTGAAGGCGCTCAAAAATATTTGCTTCATGTTGACTTATTTCAATATTTTTTCTGTTTTCCTGTAAAGGAAAAATTGAAACGCAAAGGTAAAACCTGTTGGCGGCGGGCAGGTTACGAAATGCGGAAAATTTAAGACGCAGGCCGGAAAACCTAGTATGAAACACCCGGTGTCGGGAGCGATCATACCGGTCAAAACAATACGTTTAATGTGCCTTAATTCTTAACGGATTAGTGCTGGGATACTGGAAGTCGTGGCTTAACCATTAAGAGGTTAAGAGTAGTTAAGTCTGTAATTTCTTAACGGTTCAAGTAGTGCAGGTAGCGGGGGCACCCATTAAGAAGTTAAGCATGGTTAAGTCTTGTATCTTAATAGTCTTAATTCCTGAATGGTTCAAAAAAACAGCCAAATAAAATAAATAAGCTCGACCTCTCTTATAAAATGAACCGATGGTTACCCCAACTAATTTAAATTTTGAGCAAGTGTATAGGCTTTTTGCATATCAGGAAATCCATAGCCATACGGTAATACGGGATTAGTGTACCGGTCCGCTGATTGCCTGATGATATTTCTTATTTGCTGGTTGCTCAGGTTAGGAAATGCCTGCCATAAGCAAGCAGCCATACCTGTCATGGCCGGCGCCGCATAGGAAGTGCCGGTACCCGTAGCTACATTACCCGCACTATTGATCCGATAAGCTCCGGCTCCCATCGCAATTACATCGGGTTTGATCCGGCCGTCAACCGTCATGCCGCGGGAGCTGGCGGTGGTAACGCTTCCTGCTGCATTGGCCATTCCTACTGCCAGCGCGCCCGGCGAATCAGCCGGGCTACCTACAAAGCTGCCGTGGTTTCCCGCCGATACTACTACCAGCATGCCCTTTGAGAAAGCCATAGAAACCCCGCGGGAGGCGTGAGCTGTAGCCCCGTTCAATATTTCAAAGGTGTTGGTCATGCCTGGCAATGAAAATTCTTTATAGCCTAACGAAGTGTTGACTACATCTACTCCCGCGCTGTCGGCGTATTCAAGGGCATTCACATAATAATCTTCTTCTATGGGGTATTCGTCTGTATTATCTTCTGAGGTGAGCAATAAATAGCTGGCTTCCGGCGCGGCACCTATATACTGGGTAGGTTTGGCGCCTCCGATAATGGACAGTACACTGCCGCCATGTTCGTCCATCAAAAACGGATCAGGTTGTTCATAAATAAAGGACTTAGCTCCCGCAATGTGCAGGTTGTTCAGCATAGCATTCTTATTGGCATCTTTAAAGCCTGCATCAATTACAGCGATAAGCATATTACGGCCTTTAAAGCCCAGCTGGTGCAGGGCATTGCCTTTATTCTGCCGGATATTTTCATAAGCTGGTCCGTAAACACTAATGTCAGTTGATATAGTGATGTTCGGTGCAGCCGATGCATTGCTGCCCGGAAAGTTCCAGCTGCCTGAAGGTCCCTTGTAAACATTGCTTCTTTTGGCCCATACTACTTTAACATCCGCCACAAATGAAAGAGCTTTATATTTCTGAAGCAGTGTCGCATCATTGATATGTACACTCACCGTTTTCAGCCATTTGCTTTTGGCCACAATGGTGCCACCAATTTTGGCGATCTCCTGCAGGTATTCGTCTGCAATGGGCAGGTCATTTTCATCTACGTTGATCGATTGCTTTTGCCTGCGTTGCAGGGCTTTGGGCGAAAGAAAACCTGAAGGGTTATTTAATGATAGTGTCGCATGCTTTCCTTTATCCTTCAATATCAGGCGTAGTTTATAAACATTGGAATCGGTAACAGTTACGGCACAGCGGGCCAGTTCTTTGCCGTCTTTGCCCTGGGCTATTACATTTGTTTGTCCGGCCCATTTGGCTTCTATAACACCGGGTGCATAAAACCCTACGATTGCTTCATTCTCCGATTTCCATACTACTTCTGTTGCAGGAAGCGTGTCTTTATCTTTAAGCACATAAAGCGGTATCAGGTAAGAATCATTTAAATTAAGTGTAATGCTGGAGGGTGTAACGGAGAAGTTCGGAGCTGGCGGTTCTGCTTCCGGCAGTTTTTCTTTTTTACAGGCGGTAAAGTATAATAACAGGAATAAGCAGAAGATAACGCACCTGGTTGATCTGGATGCAGTGCATTTAACCCCTGCCGCAAGGATATTGTATTCGGGCTGTTTGTTTTTCAATTACTGCTGATGTTATACTGCTAATTTACAAACAAATGTTATATCGTCTTTCATATAATTGCCTGTTCCTTAGGAAGGTTTAATACTGGGTTCTATAAAAAAAAGCCCGCCGGGTTATAAATTAACATAGCGGACTCTTATGATAATGATAAGTATTATTAGTATGCACCTAAGTAGAAGCTGTTGGATCGGTTTTTCAATTTAGCTCCTTTGGTAATGGTTCTTGTTTTGTAATTAATGATGTAAAGATGCCCATCTACACCATTAGGTGTCATCGGTACATAGAAATTATCTCCGGCTACACCGATGTTTTGAAACTGGCTAAAAGTGCCGGTGATACCAGTAACACCTGTTGTCGTATTGGCCGTGCGACCAGAATAGCCAATGTCAGTTTGATTTTCTGTGGCTAATTTGGTAGCGGTTTTTGTATTTAAGTCTATTAAGGCAAGATAACCACCATTAACACCAGTTTCAGTGTACATAACGAGTCCTATGCCTTCTTTAATATACCTCCAGGCTCTGATCGCAACATTATTTGCTGATCCTAGCGCTGTTTTCAAATCGAATAAATAGCTGTTGTCGTAAGTGTTTGTATTTCTGTCTATACGTAATATATGAGGTTGACCTATAGTATTTACGCCAGTCCCCTGATAGATATTTCCATCATCTCCCAGATGTTGAATCATGGTGCGATATCCATTGTTGCCGAAGCTGCTTTGGGTTGAGTAGATCAAAGTCGGATTTGCTAAAGATGGATAATCCACAACCAGGGTAGCTGTTCCGAGTTGGTTGGCTGCAGAACTCCAGCTTTGTGTACCCGTGCTGCTTATTGTTGAAGGCTTGGTGACATCCGTTCTCGTTAAATTACAGCCTATAAAAATTTTTGTCTTTGCTGCGTTTAAAATAGGCATATCTATACGTCCAATTTGATAGCCGTCTTTGGTTTGTGCAGCAGTGAATGGAATCGTGAATTCTGTTTGTCGGGTTATCTGGGGGTCATTTAAGTTGATTACTGCAATTTTTGCGGTGCTTTTTACGTCTATAAAAGTAGCCCCGGCGCCTTCGCCGGAAGCCTGAATGGTGGCAGAAGCAAAAACACCAACACCAACCCCCTCTGCAGCAACTACCCAACGGGGAGAGCTTCCCAAAATGGGTTCAGTATTTACCTCTTCACGTGTATCTTCAAAATTTTTCTGCCCTTTAACCCGATATTTATTGAAAATGCCGCCATCTGTTCCGGTGTACTGAATATTATAGAGGAAGTTCCCGTTAACAGAGCCTTGCACGCGAGCCGTTCTTTGAGATCTTAATCCGTAACCATTTGTATAAACATCCACTTCAAAGTTGGGGTCAGCTGCCTGTGCAGGAGTAATAGCATAGGCCATAGTACCTCCATTCCCTGCGGTACCTTCTTTATCGGGATACGCAAGGGTAAGTGTTATAAACTTCCTTTCTTCGGTATCCGGACCTGATGGGCCTTCAACAGTTACATCGTCATTGTTTTTGTTACATGCATTTAAAATGAAGGCTGCAAATACGGCACCTAATATCAGTTTTTTTGATGAGTACATATGCTTATTTATTAAAATTATTGATGGTATAATTTAGTTTTATGAAGAAAGAGCGTCCGGGTTTTTGAACTCCGAAATTGTCATATACTTCTGCGTTAAAAATATTTTTGCAGTCGAGGCTCACTACCAGTTTGCCGGTGGGGAAGCGATAGCTGGCGCCCAGGTCATTGGGAAATTGGGCCGGTGTGGTAAACCATTCCGATTCTATCCATATTGTACTAAAAGGTGCTACATAGCCTACATTGTAATAAAGATTCAGTACTGAACGTTTTTGAAAAATATTGTTCAAACGGTACTGCAGGTTGCCGTTTACAGTAAAAAAGGGCTCATTAGGTACCTGCTTGTTATACAGGATATGCGGGTTTCCCCTTTCATCCGTTTTCACTTTAAACAGGGAGTTAAATTTGGACAGGTTGAACATGGCGTTGAGCCGGTTGTTGAAAATATAGTTTACTTCTGCTTCAAAACCTACTGATTGAGTTTTGGATAAGTTTACAAATTGTGTCACCTGTATATCTTCTACCTGGTTTTCTCGTCCTTCAATTACCGGATCTACACGGGTTTGCTGAATGATTTTATCGTACCCGTTTCTCCAGAATGCATTGGCATAAAATGACCATTTATGTTTAGTGGATGGTGAAATGTTATAACGGGCTCCCAGGTTGTAGTTGATAGCCATTTCAGGCAGAATGTCCGGGTTAGGTAACAGGTTGTTTTCCGGCTCACCATAAATATGGCGATCGGTAGGCATGATAAACGATTTTTCTGCAGATACTATTAAAAAAACATTTTTAATGGGCTGGTAAGAAAGGGTGCCGCCAAAACCCCGGTTATCTCTTTTCGTTCTGTTGTTATCATAAACCAGTACACCTTCTGTTTCTCTTACCGGTGTAGTTTGGTCGGTAACATAAACGGCGTATTTCCCGAAAATATTCGTTCTGAGTTTGCCCTTTAATAATTCCGACTCATAGTTAAGCGCCCAGATATTGGTGGTTAACTCGTTTTGGGTGATCCACCTGCTTCTTGCCGGGTTCAGCAGATCTTTATCGTTTCTGTTAGAGTTCTCAAACTTATGATTTAATGAAACCCGATGACCCGGTACGATCATATAAGCCAGGTTAGAACGTATATTGGAAATGGTACGATCAATATCACTGATTACTGCCTCTCCCTGCTGGCCTCTGCCAGGCTCATATCCGTAGGTTTCGGGCGGACCTTCGGAATTTTTTACCAGCAAGGTTCCATCCCAGTTGTACCTTAAGCTAACGGTATCCTGCAAATAAGTGTTTCGCATGCTATGTACAGCGTTCACGGTTAAGGCAAGCCCATCTATAAAAAGGTTCCTTTTGGTATAGTTTAAGCTGAAGACATGCGCCTGGTATTCATTGAAACGGCCGAAATAGGGTTTGGTCATGGTGATGCCATGAGGTACTTCTTTATACGAGTCGGAAATATTATAACCCACAAAAAACTGGTCAGCCCATTTTACATCGGTAAAGCCCAGTTCAAAACGTCCGCCGATGGTTTCAAATTCGTCGTTTGGTCTGTGGGTACGGTAATTACGAATAATACGTCCTCCTGGTAAAGTATACTTAGAGAATTTGCCCCACATTTCATAGTTGTTATCCGAATGGCTGAAGAAACCTGACGCACGTCCCGTTAGCCCATTTTGGGGGTTGCGGTACAAAGCGCTTACATCAGCCCGGTAGGTATTAAAAGACCCGTAGGAAAGGGCCGCGGTAATGTTATTGGCAGATGCGTCTTTCTTCATTACCACGTTGATAGCTCCGCCAATATAGTTGCCACTTAAATGTGCGGGTAATACACCTTTATATACTTCTATCCGCTCAATCATTGCCGGAGGGATATTATTCAGGTTAAAAGAAGAACCATAGGTAGATATTTCTATACCATCAAGAAATAAGCCGATGGTGCTTCCCGACATACCATTTAAATTGTACTCAATCGGCGAACCCTCGCCGCCATTCTGCCTAACCCTTACCCCCACAGCCCTGTCGAGCAACTCATTAGTAGTTAAGTTTCTCAACGAAGCCTCTTTAGTTTCGATAACGGTTACCGCAAATCCCTGGGTTTCCAGCGCTCTCTTTTTAGTAACGCCTCCCACTGTCACTTCTTCCAGGTCTTCCTGTTTCGACTTTTTAAGCCGGATATTCAGGATGATCGTTTTTCCTTCAGTTACTTCAATATCGGCATGCTGCGATTCGTATCCTACCATTGTAGCGGTAACAGTGTGCTTTCCGGCAGGAAGCATTAATTGGTAGCCGCCTTTAGAATCGGTAATAGTAAAGTTTGATTTTTCAGAAACGCCGATGGTTACTTTTTCCGCAGGTTGTCCTTTTTCGTTGCTCACGGTGCCTTTTACCATGCCGGCTTGTTGTGCCTGCAGGTTTGCACAAAAAAAGATTGCCATGCTGCAACATATTACCCACACCATTGTTTTGTTATATCCCATCTGCTTACGCTATTTATTCCGGTGGAAGGGCGCAGCGCCTGTACTGCGTTTAAAAACGGCTGCTGTTTTACAGGGCTGACCGCCACTTTTCAGGGTGCAAAGGTGAAATGGTTCATTTACTGGAAACGGAAAAGCAATAACGCAATCGGGAATTTTGAAAAAAATTCCGCATTCCGTAAATGCTCCGGGAAGAAAATAGCGGATTTTTGCAGTGAGATCGAAACCTTTAAGGCAAGATATGTAATGGCAAGTGTACAACCTATGCTTAATGATGAAGTATTGAAGGAGGCGGTTATTCCCTATTCAGACCTGTTCCGGATGGAAGAGCACGAAGTAGTGGAATCGCATAACAGCGACCTTTTCGATCCTTATAACTGCGATTTTTACGAGTTCCTTACTAAGGATATTCACTTTATACGCATATTGGGCAATTCGGCTCAAACCCAGTCTTTTTCCTTTAAAAGCTATAAGCCCTATGTAAGCCTGGTATTTTGCTTTAAATGCCGCGGCGTTTTTAATAACCGGCTTACGGGTAAAACCTTTGCCGATGTACAGCATCATCAAAGCGGCCTGATATTTATCAATACACAGGTAGTTGATAATGTCTGGACCCGGGAGGCAGATTCGGAACTGTATATAATCAACATCGACGTAGATTATTTTAAGCGTTTCCTTTCGTCGGACAATCCCATGCACGAAACTTTTTTCAGTAGTCTGAAAGAAAATAACCCGGTGTTATTAAATGAAAGAAGCATAGAAGTTTCTTCCCGCATGAAGTCGCTTTTGTACGATATGTTTTTGTTTGAACATAAGAGCTATTACAAAACCCTTTACCTCAAATCCAGGTTTATTGAGTTGTTGATGCTGCAGTTCCAGGAATATGAAGTACTCTATAAAGCGATGCCTGAAATTTATACCAGCGATAGCAACCTGGAGAAAATGTATGATGTAAAGGATATTATTGATGCCGATATCAGCCGCTCCTGTACTCTACTCGACCTGGCACAGCAGGTAGGTACCAACGAATGCTATCTGAAGAAGCATTTTAAGCAGGTATTTGGAACCACCGTTTTCGGGTATGTACATACCCAGCGCATGAACCGTTCAAAGGAATTACTGATCAATGAAGACATGAAGATTGCCGAAGTAGCCAGGCTTTCCGGCTATAAACATGCTTCTCATTTTACCACTGCCTTTAAAAAATACTTTGGTTACCTGCCTCACCAGATCAAATTGCTACTCGTAACACTATTGCATGAATCTGAGTTGCTGTCCGGGGTGGAAAGTTTATCCGTGCTTCCTCTTTAAACAAGTTATTCTGCCGTTTTCGAGGAATCGGGCTGTTGCATGGTCGCTTCCTCTGGTTCTTCATCTGGCCCGTCACCTTCTTCAGCGTCTCCCTCCAGCTCTTCTTTGGTGTATTGATGGTAGGGCTCAAATGTTTTTAACTGGCTATTGTATACCAGGGCATCCTTACTATATTTAAATTTTATAATGATACCGTCCAGTGGTGATGGCTCCAGGGTAGGTGTGTCTATAAATATTTGGCTGCCTTTTTTGAAAGCGTTGATAATAGGCAGGTCAGAGCTATACTCTTTCCAGTATAAAATATCACCCAGGCTCGAAATAACAAAGAGCGCGCTGCTCTGAAAATCCTGTTTCTCTAATAAGAAAGCCATATCGGGTTTACCCTCCTGGCTGCGGCCGGTAAAATTGCCGAAGGCATAAATTTTCGGCGCCCGGTCTTTAATGGATGTCAGGTGGTATTGATCTTCCCCATCTCTTTCGTAATATTTATTATCCATAAATATTTTTACGATGGCTCTTTTATAATTAACAGGGATATTATCGTATTCGCTGATACGGAAGGTGGCGCCTTTCCAGTATTCATAATCTTCCATTGTTGCTAATCCATGCTCATCTGCCAGCGGATCGGTAGCATAAGCCACGTTATCGCCTAATGCTATGGTTTCACCGTCTCTTTTTCCTGCATTATAAATAAACCAACCGGCTATTACAGCTACCAGTATTATTACTATGGTCAGCAATACTTTCTTTTTCGTGTTGCTGTTTTTCCTTTGCTCTTCCATGTTTAGCGTTTCAATTTTTTGATAAGCGTTGAATAGGGCAGCAAAATAAGTAAGTTTTAAATAGGAATGAATTTAGCAATGCTTTTTTCGATGAGACCCGGTATTATTGCCATAAGATATTTTCAAAAACCTGCTTCATGCCATTGCATTGATCAGCATTGGTAAAAAAAACATAGCCCAATTGTTTCCGGGGATTGATCATAAAAGATGCCGTGTAACCCAGGTTGTTGCCACCATGCCAGTAGTTGACGGCATTGTTTAGCGGGATAATCGCCAGTCCCATAGACCATGCATCAACGCCAAAAACGGTCCGGATGATATGATCTTTTTCCAGTTCAATTACCGGTTTCATCATTTCATCTAAGACAGGCCGCTGCTTCATCAGGTAGCACAAAAACGTTGCGTACTGGGCGGCATTGGCATATAAACCTCCGGCCGGGTCAAACGTATGACGATTGCGGTCATCGAAAACCTTCTTGTTGTCCTGGTATGCAGTAGCCAGTTTGTTTTTGATAGCTGGTGTTATCACAAAATGAAAATCCTTCAGGCCGGCCTGCTGCGCCACTTCTTCCTGGTAGAACCTGTCCAGGTTTTCCAGTGTCAGACCTTTTAAATGAGCGATCACTTTAGCCAGGTACAGATAAGCTTCTCCCGAATAAGAAAACTTTGTTCCCGGCTCCGCTTCCAGTTGCATAGGTGTACCCTCGCTCCAGTTCGGCAAGCCGGTAGTGTGGGCCAACACCATGCGGGCCGTTATCTTTTTATACCGTTCGTCAGCAATATGGGTTGCGGGCAGGTATTCAAATAAAGGCTTATCCAGATCGATCACTCCTTTACGGGCCAGTGTTACTACAAAAAAAGCAAAGGCCGGTTTGGATAAGGAAGCTGCTTCAAATAAGGTGGCGCTGGTTACCGGTTTCCTTGAATCCACATCTGCCCATCCCAATGCTTTTGTAAAAACGATCTTGCCTTTATTAATCACCGCTACCGACATGCCTGGTACTTTCAGGGAGTCCATAGCCGCGGTTATTTGTTGGGTGAAAGCAACGGTACTGATCTTTTTTCCTGAATAGGTTTGTATTTGTGCCGGTGCGGACTGTGTTATAATAAGGGATAATAATAGTAGATATTGTTTCATGTATCTTTTTAATAATGTTCGTGGACAGCAGTAAATTTTATAGAGCTATATTTTTTTATATCGCGTCGTTTTTTTATCCCCTGCTTTTATTAATAAGCCATTTTCTACTCCGTTCTTTAAATCCCTGCTGGCGGTGGCGCTGGATACTTCGGTGTAATGTTTCATATAGTCCTGCCGGGTAAAATACCTTTTGTTCGACTCTAAAAATACAGCAAGGCGTTCTGTTTCGTTCAACTTTTTGGTGCGATGTTTCAATAATTCATCAAGCGACTGATTAATGATATCGAGCATAAACTCAATAAACCGGGTAGATTTGCCTGCTTTGTCAGAGATAGAGAGCGCCTTGTAATAAGCTGGCTGATTTTTAGAGATCAGTGTTTCAAAAGGTAGAAACTCAAACAATGGATATTCGCTCATTAGTATAAGGGTTTGCCAAAGGCGACCCATCCGTCCATTGCCATCCATAAAGGGATGAATAAACTCCATTTCATAATGAAATACACAGCTTTTGATAAGGGTGAGTTCTGATGGGTCTTTTAAATAAACGAAAAGATCTTTCATTAGATGCCCGACATTTTGTGATGGAGGAGCCAGGTGTGCGAGTTTAAATCCTTTTAAAATTCCAACGCCCTTTGTGCGGTACTTGCCCGGAGCTTTAACTAACCCTTTCATAAGCATTTGATGGGCTTTTAAAAAGTCCTTTTCTGAATAATGTTTAAAAAGACCAATATCCTTATAAACATCCAGGGCGTTCAGTACTTCTTTAATATCTTTTTCTGGTCCAGCTACTCTTTTATTTTCTATGATAGCAGTTATCTGTTCTTCCGACAACGTATTGCCCTCAATACTTAAAGACGAGTGAATAGTTCTGATGCGGTTTTGTTTACGGAGCTTCGGATCCTTTTTAACAAGAAGACCGGCATTTACGGCTCCTATTTTTTGTGCAATAGTAGTGATCAATGCAAGAATCGAAGAAGTTATTTCGTAAGGAGGTTTCATTTTGATACTATCATTTGATACTATCAAAAGTACAGAAAATGATCTTATAAGATTATTTGGATCAAGACTTAAATGAATATCGCCACGATGCGGCTTTGTATACCCGGGTCAATTCATCATTATTATTAATATTTCGCCGGCAGCTGCGGGCGTGCCAGTTTTGCCGCATAGCGGGCGGCATATTGCCTGCGGGGCAAAGTGATATCATTTCTTTTACAGATGGTCTTAATCATCCTCCAAAAACCGCTCCATCATCGGAACGATAAAATCGCTGCTTTTATAATCAGGTCTTAATGTAGTGATCTCTCCCATATAGGCACCATGGCCGCCGGGCATAATGGCCAGCCGGCAATCAGGTATCAATCTCGACATAGCTACCACGTGTTCTGATGTGGCTACATCCTGGTCGCCGTTTACCAATAAAACCGGCGCCTGTATGGATTGCATTTCGGCGTCGCTGAATTCTTTAAAATAAATCATACGGTTCGCACACTTCTGGTACATGGTCATCAATTTGGCACTATCGGGCGTCACGGCTAAAAAGGCATCTTTATAGGCCTGCGGCATTTGGTCAAATGTGGCTTGTTTCATAAACTCCCAGAACTGCGGGAAAGCGCCATCCTTTTTCAGCAGGGGAGAACCTGCAATGATTTTACCGCAAAGTTGCGGGTGCCTGATGGCTATTTGCAGAGCCGTGTTAGCGCCGTTGCTGAATCCGAAAATATCGGCATGAGCAATGTTCAGACTTTTAAGCAGTACTGCCACATCATCGGCATCCTGCTCAAAAGAGAGTTCGCTGTTACGATCGCCGGTGCGACCATGAGCCTGCAGCTCCACACCAATAACCTGGTGACGAGGTGCCAGTAAGGGAATGATCCTGCCAAAGCTGGTTTGAATAGTAGAGCCGCCGCCGTGTATCAGCACAAGGGGCCGGCCTTCTCCATATATTTCATAATACATGCTGATGCCATTTACTTCGGCGTGGCCTGATGTCATAGTGGGAGTGTCGTTAATAGTCATAATGATTTGTTGCTTTTAGAACGGGTTGGTTATTACAGGGCTGTTATAAACAAAACTACAATCAGAAAGATAGTGATTTTATGGATCACGATAGTGAGTGAAATTGTATTGGTTGTTTGACCGCGAAGGCGCGGGGGCGCAAAGTTTTTTGTAAACGATATTATGTTACTCCTCGCGTCTTGGCGTCTTGGCGGTTCAACCTTTTTATAAAGCGGATATCACCCCTTAATTGTCGCAGATACACTCCCTGTTTGTTCATTTCAGATGCCATCTTTGTATTGTCAACGAGTGGAGCAGCAACCACACAAACGGGCGCAACCGAAAAGCCATACGAGTAGGATAAAACTAATATTATGTCTGACAACAACGTATCATTACACAGGGTTTTGAAAGCCTCCCCCGAAAAGGTATTTCGCGCTTTTACCAATAGCCTGGCCATCGCCAGCTGGCTGCCTCCTTACGGGTTTCTTTGCACCGTTCATGAAATGAATCCGGAAACCGGGGGTACCTTCCGCATGTCGTTTACTAATTTTACAACAGGCAATGGCCATTCTTTTGGTGGCAAATACCTGGAAGTAAAGCCCAACGAATTTTTAAAATATACTGATCAGTTTGATGATCCCAATCTGCCGGGTGAAATGGTTACCAGCGTATGGTTAACGCAAACCATTGCCGGTACCGATATTAAGATCACCCAGGAAAATATTCCACCCATGATACCCGCAGCTATGTGCTACCTCGGCTGGCAGGAATCGCTCGAAAAGCTGGCTAAGCTGGTAGAGCCCGAGATTCCGGATGCATAATGCTTCAGCGATTTAAACAGAAGTTTTTGAAAGATCAGCCATGCGGCTGGTCTTTTGTTTTTCCAGGTAGTGTGATATCGGGAACAAAAAATTAATAAGCGCCATTAGCCCGTTTAAACATTAAACAGGCAGGCAAGAAATAAAAGTAGCATTTAAAATGTTTTGACCAGCTGTGTTAAATATCTTAAATTCTTATGCCTGCTATACCATGCGTGATTCAAAATTGGTACGAATGCGCAATAGTTTGAATAAAACTGCCGATACATGTTTATTTATTTTGTGCTGTCAGGAATTTGACTAAACGATTCGAATTTTTTAAAGATCATGTTTGCCGATGAATTGAATTAAGATTTAAAATACTTTGATTGCTTGTGTTTCTGATTTACTGCGAATGAGATTATTGAAATGACCTGGAACCTTTATTGACCATGCAGAGCCTCAATAATCATAATAATTCCGTTGAGTTTGGAATAGGCAAATGAAGATGCCAGGCAATGTCCTGATAGTATATGCTGTGCCGTGGTTAGGAGCCAATTTGGAGAGGACGGAGGGCTGTATTATCTGCACATGCATTACGTTTTCCAGGTAAAATAAAGCGATAGCAAATAAAAATAAATATATGAGGGTCATGCAATGGCTGACCGGTTGTTTTGTAGCGGGTATATTTTTACTGGGGTGTAGTAAGAGTAATAATAAGCCTGAAGAAAAACCGGTGGTCAAAAAAGATTCAGCAACTTATGATTTGGAAAATTTTCCTGAACGGGCTCGCCCACGTGAGGTGGGTCTTAAATTGACGGAACGGTTGTTACAAATAAACTATTCTTACTGGGGAAATATTTATTCTCAATATACGGCTGACCACATCACTTATCCTGATGTTTGTGCATGGCTGGGTGCGCTGTGGTTTTCTAAGAGTGTTGGCAACGATGCATTGTACAACCAACTAGTAGCCAGATTTGAGCCACTATTTACAACTCAAAAGCACCTGCAACCTAATGTCAATACAACCGCTGACAATAAAGTGGACTATTATGTTTTTGGTGCCGTACCGCTGGAAATTTATACTCAAAAAAAAGAAAGCCGGTATAAAGAACTGGGAATGAAATACGCGGATGGCCAGTGGACATTACCATCTAACCCAACAGCATCTCAAAAAGACTGGCATGACAATGGATATTCCTGGCAAACGCGCCTGTGGATTGATGATATGTTCATGATTACTGCGTTACAGGCCCAGGCTTATCTGGCAACCGGGGATGAAAAATATATTGAGCGTACTGCCCGGGAAGTTGTATTGTATCTGGATCGGCTACAGCGTGATAATGGCTTGTTCTATCATGCGCCTAATGCACCGTTCTTTTGGGCAAGGGGAGATGGATGGATGGCTGTTGGCATGACTGAAATATTACGTATTCTGCCCAAGACTGCCAAATATGACCTCTATCGTACCAGAATAATGAAGGGATATAAAGACATGATGGCAACCTTGTTTCGATACCAGGCCCCCGGCGGTATGTGGGGACAACTCATCGATAATATGTCTTCATGGAAGGAGACCTCAGGGTCTGCCATGTTCACTTATGCATTGATCAGCGGCGTAAGAAATGGCTGGCTGGATAAAGAGAAATATGGTGCAGCCGCCCGTAAAGCCTGGCTTTCCCTTTTGACTTACCTGGAACCTAATTATGATATACGCGAGGTATGCGAAGGTACGGGTGCCAGGAATGACTATCAATACTACCTGGATAGAAGACGTTGGATAGGGGATCTTCATGGCCAGGCAGCAATGTTATGGTGTGCTTATGCTTTGTCCAGTCCCATCAAATAAAGTAGCAAAAACTAACGAGAATATCAAATCAACAATTATGCATGAAGGTTTAACAAAAAGTAGGAGTTATACCAGAGCCTATAAAAAGGCCGGTATATGGTACGTGGGGATCCTGGCTACGCTGTTCCAGCTGGTCATCCCAAAAACTTCTTTTTCTCAAAGTACGGCTTCAGTGACCGTTACACAGCAAAACAAAAGCCGGGTTACAGGTAAGGTCACAAATCCGGCCGGCGAGCCCCTTGTTGGCGCATCTGTAAGTATTCAAAACACTTCAATTGGAACAACTACCAATAATGAAGGACTTTATATTATCGAAGCATCACTTACCGATGTGCTTTCCTTCAGCTATATGGGTTTTATGTCCCGGGATATAGCCTTGAAGGGGGTTGATACTTTAAATGTAGTGCTGCAGCCTGATCCGCAACTAAGCGAGCAGGTAGTGGTGGTGGGTTATGGTAAGCAGAAAAAAGCTGCTGTGGTAAGCTCTGTAAGTACTGTAACAGCCAAGGAGCTGATGGCACCCACCGGTAATATTACCGGCAACCTGGCGGGACAGCTTTCGGGGCTTATTGCTATTCAACGGAACGCAGAACCGGGTAGGGATAATGCTGAGTTCTGGATACGGGGTATCAGCACTTTTGCAGGGGGCTCTTCTCCATTGGTGCTTGTAGATGGTATTCCCCGGAAAATTAGTGAGCTGGAAGCCGATGAAATTGAGACC
Source organism: Niabella sp. (assembly GCA_039593785.1). Lineage (GTDB taxonomy): Bacteria > Bacteroidota > Bacteroidia > Chitinophagales > Chitinophagaceae > Niabella. The sequence continues at coordinate 15,154 of JBCNOR010000007.1, forward strand.
TTCTCACTTCTGAAGGATGCGGCCGCGACAGCTGTATATGGAGCGGAAGGCGCAAACGGTGTTATTTTGGTAACCACTAAACGGGGTATTGTATCCAAACCGCGCATATCATTTCGCGCTGAATTGTCCACTGCACAGCCACAACGCTTACCAGAGTTTGTTGATTCATGGGATTACCTGGAGCTGGCCAATGAAGCACGCTTTAATGACGGTCTCGATCCTTACATGACGCAAGAGCAGATTGAAAAGTATCGCAGCGGAGAGGATAAGGATCTATATCCTAATACTAACTGGATGAAGGAACTGCTGGCCAAGAACGTTAAAAATCAACGTTACACTGTAAATTTTAGAGGAGGTGCCGAAAACGCAAAATATTTCGTTTCCATGGCGTATTTCAATCAGGAAGGTGTATTTAAAAAAAACGAGCTGGGTAAATACAACAGTGATTTTGACTACCAGCGCTACAACCTGCGAAGTAATATCGATTTAAAAGTAAGCAATACAACCCAGTTGAATATAGATCTTGCAGGGCAGTATGTTTCCCGCCTTACGGCTAACCGCTCACCGGATGATATTTTTAAATTTATGCTCTTTACGCCTCCGCACCTGTTTCCTGCCATTTATAGCGATGGCACTTTAGCCACTTATAAAGTGCCGGGCGATGCCAATAACCGCAACCCTTTTAATATGCTGTATAATCAGGGTTACCGTAAGGAATTTAGTACACGCGTGCAGTCGAACGTAGGCATTAACCAGGATTTAAAAGTAGTAACCCGTGGCCTGAGCGCTAGGGCAAACCTGAGTCTTGATTATGAAGGTAACAATGCTACGCTGCGGAATTACTGGCCCACCCTGTACAACGCTTCAGGACGAGACGCTGACGGCAAACTTCTTTTTAATGAAGTAGTGTCGGGAAACGCCCAGTTGGAAGACCCTGTATATACTGATAACGGCAGAGATACTTACCGCAATATATATATCGAAGGAGCGATCAACTATGCGCGTACTTTCCAGCGCCATAATGTGGGAGGTATGGTGCTTTATATGCAGAAAGAAAATCAACGTGGCGATAATGTGCTGCCTTTTCGCAAGCAGGGTTTGGTAGGCCGGGCCACTTACTCCTTCGCCAACCGTTACTTTATCGAGGGTAACTTTGGTTATACCGGTAGTGAAACCTTTGCTAAGGGTAATCGCTTTGGATTCTTCCCGGCGGTAGGTATCAGTTATTTTGTATCTAACGAGCCGTTTTATCCCGAAGGATTGAAAGAAATACTGAACAGCGCAAAAATCAGGTTGTCCATGGGCCGCACCGGTAATGATAACACCGGTGGTGCACGCTTCCTGTATCGGCCGACTTTCAACACAGGTGGATATAACTTCCTGCAAGGCATCAGCTCCAATGGTGGCACCAATGGCCTGGGTGCAGGTATATTCGATGAGCGTTTTATCAACAACTTTATAGGATGGGAAATAGAGAACAAACGCAACGTTGGGCTTGATTTAGGATTTTTCAGAAATAAAGTGGAGCTAACTGTTGATTATTTTAATAATGAACGTACTGGTATTTTGATTCAACGCCGTACCATTCCCGGATCTGCAGGTTTCCATGCTGCCCCTTGGGAGAACTATGGTATTGTACATAACCATGGAGTGGATGCCAGCCTGAAAAGCAGCCATAAAATTGGAGCGTTTGGGCTAAGTACCCGGGGAACATTCACCTTTGCCCGCAATAAAGTACTTGAGTACGATGAATTGCCTCAAAACTATCCATGGATGCAGGTTACAGGCACAAGGGTGGGGGAGCATACCCTGTATATCGCCGAAAGACTTTACACCGAGGATGATTTTGTAAGGACGCAAAATCCCAACGGCACTTATCGTTACCAGTTGAAGCCGGGACTGCCTGTACCTACCATGACCGGTAACGCAACGATGGGGCCTGGCGATATTAAGTATGCTGATTTGAACAACGATGGTATCATAGATAATAATGATCGAAAAAGAGGTATAGGTCACCCCGAGAACCCTGAAATCAACTATGGTTTTGGTATTAACTTAGAATACAAAGGTTTTTATATAAGCATGTTCTTCCAGGGTACAGCTAACACGTCCTTTGTAATGGGTACTGAAGGATCGGGTACCGAAGCATATACTTTCTGGCCCTTTAGCTGGGGAATTGAGAAAGGGGGATATCGTACGGCCTTATTAGACCGGTGGACTGCAAGCAATCCCAGTCAGGATGTGTTGATGACAAGACTGCATGACGGCTATGGGAATAATATCAGTAAAGAAGCCAGCACCTGGTGGATGCGCGATGCCAGCTTTCTGCGCTTTAAAAACCTGGAGCTGGGTTATACTATTCCCAAAAATACCATTCAAAAACTGGGAATTAGCGGTGCCAGGGCATACATTATGGGATATAACCTGCATGTGTGGGACAAGATAAAGATCTGGGATCCGGAAATGGGAGATCGTAATAAAGGGATCAGTTACCCCATGTCCCGCACATTTACATTAGGTCTTGAAGTAAACTTATAAAAATTAAAGAGGAATATATGAAGACTAACATCATAAAAGTATTATTAATAAGTCTTTCTTTCGGATTGATGACATCCTGTAGCAAGTTCCTGGATGTTTCCGACGAGCTGGCAGGTGGTATTACTGATATCTCGCAGGTGTTTGATAACGTAGACCGCACGAGAAAATGGTATGGCCAGATATATAACAATGTACCTGATTATTCAGCAATATGGGTGGAAACTGCCGCTATGGGTAATGCATGGGCCGGGTATGCAGATGAGTTATACCACCGGTTAGCAAGAAACTCGGGAAAATATGATAACTGGAATTCTTCTAATACCCGTAACCATCGTTGGGGCACGCTCTATGAAAGCATAAGACAGGCCAACATTTTTCTTGAAAGGGTAAAACCTATTGCAGCAACGGGTGTAAACGCCAATGTGCTTACCGAAACAGAAGTAGAACGTTATAAGGCCAATATACGTTTTATGCGGGCGTTGTATTACTACTATTTGATGGAGCAGTATGGCCCCGTTCCAATTATAACGGTGTCAAAAACCTTGCAGGATGAAATTGATATACCGCGCAACTCTTTGGATGAAGTGATCAATTTTATTGATACGGAGCTCCAGGAAGCGATGCAGGGTATGGAACAGGAGCCTTATCATACCCAGTTGGACTATGCGGCTGTACCTACCAAGGGTGTCGCACTGGCTGTACGGGCCAAACTTTGGGTATATGCTGCGAGCCCGCTGTTCAACGGGGGATTCGCAGAGGCTTTGTCGATTGCCAATAGCGATGGCAAACGTCTGTTTCCTGAACGGGATAACGGCAAACTGCAGAAAGCGGTAACGGCATTAAGAGAATTTTTAGACTATGCTGAGCAGGGACGATACGAGCTTTTTAGAAATACAGGTACATTTAATCCAGGGCTTTCGGTTTATGGTATGTTCCAGGATTATAACAAAGAGATCATCTGGGCTACTTCAAAAGATGCATGGGGAACTGCAACTAACGGTGCTTTTGATCAGTTTGTGACGCCCCGTAATGAACCTTCAGGACTGGGCGGTATACACGTAGTACAGGAATTGGTAGATGACTTTTATATGGCGGATGGTAGGCCGATAAAAAATACAAGTTTTCTTTCGGCTTCTCCCGCTTACAGTGAGACTGGTTTTGGCACATTGGACGGCGTGGAGGTTTCCAGGATGTATATCGGTCGTGAACCACGTTTTTACAATACCATCACTTTCTCCGGTAAAAAATGGCATATCAGTAACGCTGAAACACAGTTTTACCTCGGTGGTAATGCCGATAAGAATGTAGTGGATGGGGCTCCTGTCACCGGTTACCTTTTATACAAAAGAATGAACCGCACCGTGTATGGACGTACCGCTACAGGTGCCGTAAGCAGGAGATACAGACCTTCTATCGTCTTCCGGCTGGCTGAATTTTATTTGCTGTATGCCGAAATGCTCAATGAAGTACAGCCTGGCAATGCCGATATATTACGCTATACTAATATGGTGCGCGAACGTGCAGGGCTGCCCAAGCTGGAGGATTTGAACCCCGCAATAGCCGGCAACCAGGATTTGCAGCGTGAGGCTATACGCCGCGAAAGCCGGATAGAGCTGGCCACAGAAGGGCAGCGCTATTTTGATGTACGCAGATGGATGATAGCCGAAAAGCCGGTAGGTGAAGGTGGCCAGGGTGGAGAGTTCACCGGAATGAACCCCGATGGAAATAAAGCCGCATTTCACGAAAGAAGAAGGTTTCAGACTCGCTACTTCGGACGCAAAAATTATCTGTATCCAATACCGCTTACAGAAATGCAGCGTACTAAAGGAATGCTGGTGCAAAACCCCGGTTGGGATAGTTAAGCGGGTAAGAGGGCTTTTAATGTAAGTACTATTTGTAAGCATACTGCCAAAAGCTAAAAGCCGTTAAGCCAACACACAATAAAACTATTGGATGTATTGAGAATTTTTAAAGTGGTAACACATACAAGGCAACCGTAAGGTCCGGGGGCAAAATATTTCCTCTGCATTCCTGATCAATTGGGTGATTAGTATTTCAAAAACTCTGATTACAAAAAAATGAGACAAATGAGTGAAAATAAAATATTCAAATTCGTTGCAGTGTTTTCGCTGTTTAGCCTGCTGTTTGCAGGATGCGACAAAAACATGGAAAAAGTGCAGGAAGTTAATGTATCGGGCATTACTTTAAACGAGGCGCTAAAAAAAGACAACACCCTTTTAATTGGTACTACATTGGATGTAAGCAGGCAAATATCTGTTTCGCCTGAAAACGCCACAGATAGGGCTGAAAATTATACTTCATCCAACCCGGCAGTTGCTACAGTAAGTGGGCTGGGTATTGTAAGTGCGCTTAGTGAAGGCTCCGCTATTATTACAATAGCAGTAGGTAAAGGCGGGCATAGTGTTGAAGTGCCTATAACAGTGGTTAGTAAAATTCTAAAACCGGCTACTCAGATCAATTTTCGTAAAACTGAGTTGGACCTGGGTTTAGGAGGAACTTATAATTTGGTTGATGATGTGCAGCTTATTCCCTTCGACGCAAATGATGACCTGGTTTATACTTCCTCCCAGCCGGCAGTGGTGGCTGTAAACACGGTCGGCAGACTCGAAGGTTTAAGCCGGGGAACCGCTACTGTTTCCGTAGCTTCAAAACAAAATCCCTCTGTTAAGGCTACAGTTACTGTTCACGTGGTTGCTTTCAGCGGTGATTACCCAAGAGCTGGCTGGACAATGACTGCCTCTCATGCATTGATGATCGCGACCGGTAATCCCGAAGGAAACTCGCTGGCAGCTGCGGTTGATGGCGATTTTGCTACTAACTTCTGTCTGGTAAGACCTGGCAAATCTTCAGGAAATGGCACCGGCCTGGTAACAGTGCCTTCGGGAGAAGCCATTCATTTTACGGTGGATATGAAAGCATCCCAGGAGGTAGATTATTTCAGGATATTACACAGAAATACTACCCAGGTGTTTATAAGATGGTATGCATTCGATCAGATATTAGGTAGCAACGACGGTGCTAATTTTGAGGTGATAGCCTCTAACGTGGTGGTACCTGATGCCGCAACAGGCTCACCTCAGGAATCCGTTGATATTCCGATTCCCAAATCGAAGTATCGCTATATCCGGTTTTATGCGCAAAAGGCTCAGTGCTTTTACCAGTCGTCTTATACTTCGCAGGGTAATACCGTACAGATTCAGGAATTATACCTGGGTGTTAAATAGTAAGACCGTTCAGATTGGTATTACTAAAATCAATCAGTTATTAAAATCAGGTAGTAAGCCTGCCAGGTTATGATGGGCAGGCTTATTCTAAACTACAAAAACAGCGACCCATCTGAACCGATATTTTTTAGCTCATGTATAGTAATTAACAGGAGCTTTTGAAAATATCCTGATCGATAAAACCTGATGAAATGTTTTACCGGTAAATGCTTACCCGGTTATGATCGATGACAAGGGAAAGAGCTTATTATAAAATGTACATACAGTTGATTAAGATAATCTATACTTCTTGTCTGAAATCTTCGTCATAGATGCCTTGATAAATGATGTTGCCGCTCTCTTAACTGAAGACTATTTATTGAAAAACGAAAAATATACAGATGAAACGATTAATGCTCATTTTATGTATCCTTACTAATGTTTTGGTTTACACTTCCTGCGGGAAATCAAATCCGGAAGTGAAGAAACCGGATGTTGTAAAGCCAGATCCAACCGGGGTGGATGATGATTTAACCAGGTTGACCAAAGACGAAAAATTCACTAATCCCATTATGCCCGGAGGCCCTGACCCCTGGGTGGTACAAAAAAATGGGGTTTTCTATTATACATTTACGCAAGGTAGTAAGCTGGTGCTCATCCAAACCAAAAACTTATCAGAGCTTGCTTCGGGCCTTCGTAAAGACATATGGACACCTCCGGCTAATCAGGCTTATTCAAAAAATATTTGGGCACCTGAGCTGCACGAGATCAACGGCAAATGGTACTTTTATTTTGCCGCAGATGATGGAGCAAATGCAAACCATCGCATGTATGTGCTGGAAAATTCTTCGCCTGACCCGATGCAGGGCAGTTGGGTATTAAAGGGCAGGGTTTCAGACCCCTCCAACTTATGGGCCATAGATGGTACGGTGCTGAACTATAAAGGTGAGTTGTATATGATGTGGTCCGGTGGAAATGCCGGTGCACCGCCACAGAATATTTATATAGCAAAGATGAGCAATCCCTGGACGATTACCGGGGATAAGGTAATGATTGCTACCCCTAACTATGATTGGGAGAAAAAAGGTAATCCGATTAACGAAGGCCCCCAGGTTCTTTTTAATCCTGATGGGCGTGTATTCGTTATATACTCGGGTAGCGGGTACTGGTCAGATGGATACTGCTTGGGTCTGCTCTCTTTAAAAAACAACGGCGACCCTATGAATCCGGGAGACTGGACCAAAAATCCTCAGCCGGTTTTTTCCATGCTGGCTTCCAGTAAGGCTTACGGTCCGGGTCACAATGGTTTTTTTAAATCACCTGATGGCAAAGAAGACTGGATTGTTTATCATGCGCGCAGCGTAGCCAATGATGGCAATGCAGGACGCAGTCCGCGCATGCAGCGCTTTACTTGGAACACTGATGGTACGCCCAATTTTGGAGCACCGTCAAACATAGATATACCACAAACCCGGCCTTCGGGTGAAACGATCCGCTATATCTATCCGAAGACCAACTGGTCGGTTGCCGACTTTAGTTCTGAAGAATCTGCCAACAGCAGCAAGCTGCTTATAGATGGTAACGCTGCTACTTTTTGGGTGACGCGCTATACCTCTAACTCAACGAACTATCCTGACCACTTTATAACCATTGATATGGGAGTGGTTTGCAAGATCAATGGCTTTATCTTCAATCAGAAAGAGGGTGATCGCAAAATAAAAGAACTTCAGGTACTGATAAGTAATGATAATAAGACCTGGGAGAATCTTGGTGTGTTTGCACTCAATAATATTGATTTAATGAAGCTTTATATTGATTTGCCACAACAAAAGCAATGTCGGTATTTCCGGCTTGTTCCTAAGTCGGGACATGATAGTCAGCGACAGCCGGCGCTGGCTGAAGTTACAGCGTTTAGGCTTAAAGACTAATGAAAGGTTGTACGATGTAATATAAACATGCTTGAGTAACTATATGCTGGCCTGACCATAATACGACAAGGTAACAGCCCACACAGGTTTTCTCCCATGCTTTATGGGAGAGACCCGTATTATCCTTTGTTTTTATACTCAAAAGGAAATAGGTAAATGTCATACACAATAAAAATTTGCGTGTAAAACCCAAACGTATTTTTCAATTGCTGCTCAAACAAAACGCAGTGCAGTTTCTAAAAAGTGGGAACTAACAACAGCTTATTTCTTATATTTAACTATGAAATTAGTTATAGTTGTTTTGGTAGAATTGATAATGTCGTTAGTTCTCATTTTCAAGCCCACAACAGTATTAGCTCAACCCGCATCAGATCCGCAGCAACTTTTGAAAGGAGTAGGGACAATTCCGCTAACACCTGATAAGACTCGCACTTTAGCAACTTATCCCCTGACTTATGATGCCCAGGTTATTGCATATAGAAACTTGTATCACGATTCAACTCAATTGCTTTATGCCCCTGTAATTATTACCGGTCGTTACGGAAAGGGCAAGGTCTTGGTAATTGGTAGTAACCAATATCTAAGGATGGCTTATATAAAGAATCCTAATGTTTTACAGTTATGGAAAAACATTGTCATATGGGCTGCTGATAGTATTGGTCGAATCTGCTTTGAGGATACATCATTTCAACGAGTAGCCGATATCGCTGCAGAGATAAAAGTTCCATCATTTTTCTTGAGCCAAGATGGTAAATTGCCAAAAGCGAAAGCATTATTTGTGACAAAAGAGCCAATAGATTCGGCCTACATTCAAATGCTTGACGAGTTTGTTTTAAACGGGGGTACCTTAGTTTACGTTTCGTCATTGTGGGATAAGGTTCTCCGAATGAATAGCACCTCTGTATCCACAAATTTCAACAGCGTATTAGTAAAAGCCGGTTTATATCATAAAGTTGATCGGATTTATGGTAGGTCAGTAGATAGTACTATGTTTACGAATTCTATTCCCAAATACTTGATAGTTGACAGTGTTATCTCAATCCTCAGGCGGCAGACCTATAAAAAAGAATTTTTTCGCAACGGGGAGGAAGTCATTCCTTTAACCCTTCTGAAATTAATCTATCTGGAAGGGATCAAAAATTCTAAAGCGTATTCCGACCTTTATAACGTTATCAACAGCTCTGCTAATCGAAATCAATTAACAGCGGGTTTAAGAAATTCGCTGCCAGTAAGTCAATGGCCTGGGTTATTAACATACCTGGATCGATTGCGCAAGGACGAGAACGCGGCGCTTACCGATATGAATTATAAGGCATCTACCAACGCGGATTTTCCAGGGTTAGTTCCTGATGAGACGCAGAGGATCACTTGCAATATTAAAATCAATTTTTCTAATAAATGGAGCGGACTTTTCGAGGTAGATACCAGCTTTAAACGTTGGCATAGCACGGGCTTATACGTAGCGCCAGGCGACCAAATAAAAATTATATTGAGCCATACAGGCGACACTGCGAGAAAAATTGTTGCACAGATTGGTGCGCATGAAGACAATGTCAGTGACTGGGTAGGGGAATATTACCGGAATCCTCTCAGCCTTATAAAGACATTTGATCTTAAAAAAGATACGACATTTATTTATTCTCCCTATGGTGGATTGTTATATTTTAATATTCCCGTCACAGATAAGGATTCTGTTTTT
>JBCNOR010000070.1:0-12604 GCA_039593785.1 Niabella sp.
CCAATATGATTGCTGACTGCATTGCGGAAATACGACAATAGCGGGGTATTTCTGCCGGTTTTCTTCCTTTAGAAATAACGCTCCTCCATGCGTTAGCTGCTTCTCATTGTCGTTACCCCTTTCCCCCGCCCCATGTAAAAAAATTACCAGCGGATATTTTTTACCCTTTTGATATCCTTCAGGCAATAAAAGCCTGTAAGGCAAGGTGTCATTGTTTTTGATGTACTGATGTTTTTCATAAGACTCAAAGGTTTGAGCATATAGCACCTGTATATGCAGGAATGAAAAACCGGCTACCAGCATCAATGCTAACTTTGTCTTCATATGTTTTATATTTAGATCATCACCTGAACTAACAGACGATTTTTGAGTAATAAGCCTACGGCAAATTAAGACCTGATTTGTTATAAAAACGCTTTTATTTAGTGAATGTTATGTTCAATACCCGAATGCATTTATCTTTATGCCCCTTTATTAATAAACGAATCGCTTAATAAAAAATTCTTACTTCGTTAATAATATGCAGCTACAACTACCCAAAGTGATTTCCGGAACCAGCTTATTGGGAAATCTTTATAAAGAAATGGCGCACGAGGACAAGCGGGAAATTGTAAATGCTTATATACAGGCTTCTACGGAGACACCTCTTTTCGATAGCGCAGGGAAATACGGGGCGGGATTGGCCCTGGAGTCATTGGGAAAATGTTTACATGATTTAGGCGTACCCCAAAACAAAGTATTGATCAGCAATAAACTGGCCTGGGTAAGAAAACCCCTTGTTACCCCTGAGCCTACTTTTGAAAAAGGGATATGGCATAACCTGAAGCACGATGCAGAACAGCAGATCAGCTACAATGGCATATTAAGATGCTTTGAAGAAGGAAATGAGTTACTGGGTAATTATGCCGCTCAACTGGTGTCCGTTCATGATCCGGATGAGTACCTGGCTGCAGCTGCTAACGACAACGACTACCGGAAGAGATACGATGATATACTGGAAGCCTACCGGGCTTTAACGGATTTAAAAAGTAAAGGCGTGGTTGCAGGTGTGGGCATTGGAGCCAAAGACTGGCGGTCTATTGAAAAAATAGCCAGGGATGTATCTTTAGACTGGGTGATGATCGCCAATAGTTATACCATTTATCATCATCCGAAGGAGCTGGTTGATTTTGTAGCCAGCCTCCATCAGCAAAATATATCTGTAATCAACTCTGCCGTTTTTCATGGCGGTTTTTTAATGGGCAGCGATTACTTTAATTATATACAGCTCGATCGTAGCAACCCTGAGCATCAGCATTATTACAACTGGCGTGACCGGTTCAACAGCTTATGCGCCGAATATAATATCGCCCCCGCGGCTGCAGCCATTTATTTTGGCCTGCATGTTCCGGGCGTAAAGAGTATTGCCTTAAACAGCAGTAATCCTAAGAGAGTACAGCACAATATTGAAATGGCAAATACAGTAATCCCTGCATCATTCTGGCAACAAATGAAGGAAGAACAGCTTATAGATATTAATTATCCGCATTTATAGAAGAAGATGAAAACATTAATATGCACATTACCCGGCCATTTTGAGTATGCAGATATCCCGCAGCCGGAACTACAGGCCAATCATGCATTGATCAGAATAAAAAGAGTGGGGATTTGTGGTACCGATCTTCATGCCTATGAAGGTACGCAGCCCTTTTTTAACTACCCGCGTATCCTGGGGCATGAGCTTTCGGGCGAACTGGTTGATTTTGATAATGCCCCTGGCTTTGAAAAAGGAGAAGCCGTTTCAATTATTCCTTATTTTAGTTGTGGTACCTGCATTGCCTGCCGCCGCGGTAAACCCAACTGCTGTACCGATATAAAAGTATTTGGGGTGCACATTGACGGAGGTATGAAAGAATATATTTCCGTTCCCTCTTCGTATCTTTTACATGGCGAAGGCCTCAGCTTTGATGAGCTGGCCCTGGTGGAGCCTCTGGCCATTGGTGCACATGGCGTGAGACGTGCCGGTGTGCAGCCGGGAGATTATGTACTGGTGACCGGCGCAGGTCCTATTGGTTTAGGTACGATGGAGTTTGCACGTATAGCAGGCGCCAAAGTAATAGCGCTGGATGTAAACGAAGCCCGGCTGGAGTTTTGCCGTAAACATTTAAATGTACATGCCACTGTAAACGCGATGGATAGTAATGTAGCCGAGCAGCTAAAAGAAATTACGGAAGGAGATATGCCTACTGCCGTGATTGATGCTACCGGTAACCTCAGGGCTATTAATAATGCAATTAACTACCTGGCGCATGGTGGTAACTATGTGCTGATCGGATTACAAAAGGAGCCCTTCTCTTTTAGTCACCCCGAGTTTCATAAAAGAGAAACCACGTTGATGAGTAGCCGTAATGCCACACGTGAGGACTTTGAACATGTGATCAAAAGCATGCAGGCGGGCTTAGTGAATCCAAAGACCTATATAACCCATACGGTGTCTTTCGACGAAGTGAAGGAGAACTTCGAATCTTGGCTTGACCCTAAAACAGGTGTTATCAAGGCAATGGTTCACCTGTAAAAGCCGGCATCTTATTATTCCGCTGGGTGTGGTGTAAAGACAAGCGCCATAGCTGGGAGTAGTTGAAGAAGATTACAATAAAATAACATAGCTTTGGACATGGGTATGATGGCAAGAAAAAAATCTGCAAAGAAGGAGCTTATTCTAACGACGGCAGCCGCAATGTTCCGCGAAAGAGGTTTTGCTGCCAGCTCGATGCGTGATCTTGCTGAAAAGATTGGCATAGAAGCCGCCAGCTTGTATAATCATATCCAGTCTAAAGCTCAGATACTGGAAGAGATTGTAGACGGTGTTTCCGAAGAATGCAAGGTGCATCTGGACAACCTGGAAAAATCAAATAGTACTTCGCTTGAAAAGATCGAGTCGCTGATCCGCTTTCATACCAAAATGATGATGAATCGCTTTGAAGAGTACTCTGTTATGGTAAGCCAGTGGATGCACCTCGATGGCGATAAGCTGGTCCATTTTGCTGCTAACCGCCGTGATTATGTAAAAAGAATGGAAGCTATTGTAGAAGCAGGTATTCAAAAAGGAGAGCTGAAGTCTTTAATGCCCTATGTAGTGGTGTTAAACATTCTTTCTTCTGTTCGCGGACTGGAATTCTGGCAAAGAAGCGCTAAAACACATACCGCACAGGAAATGGAAGATAATATGGTGATTCACCTGATAGGGGGCATTAAGAAATAACTTTATCCAGCAACAATAAACTTGCCGCTCATCTTTAAATAAACAGCCTCCCCGCTTTTAATAACCGCATTACAGGTAACAACTTCTCCTTCCGCTTTATAATCAATCGTAATTACCAATACATTGGTTTGCGTGGGATCGATCATTTGCAAAAACTTGCAGTTACCCGCTTCTGAAAGAAAGAGCTTTTGCCCGGTGGCTCTTTCCAGCAACTCTTTTACCATTTGCAGCTGGCATACCCCCGGTAATACGGGTTGTCCAGGAAAATGTCCTTCGAAAATTTTATGATGAGCATTCAGCGTTACTGATGCTATAACTTTTTGCGCATCATCATTAAAACTATCCAGCGTGTAAAGATTTTCAATCAGCATAAGGCTGCAAATTTAGTAGTTTATCCAGTGGGATAATCTCATAACCTTGCTGCTGTGCATAAATGATAAAATCTGCCAAAACTTTTGCTGTTATAGCCATTGTATCATGAAATAGAAAGATAGCGCCCGGCGTCAGTGACTGTTTTAGTTTGTTAAGCAAGGCCTGATCATCTTTAGCTACAGTGTCCATCGACCGTACATTCCAGCCTATTGCCGTATAGCCCATGCGTTCCACCGCTTTTTTAAGATTGGGATTGGTAACACCATAAGGCGGCCTGAACCATCTTACATTCAACTCTAACTCTTCCTTAAACAGGTTGTGAGCCTCCTGCAGGTCTGCCTGCATTCTTTTTGACGAGAGCAGATCAAACCAAAAACTGTGGCTATAACTGTGCGACCCGATAATATGCCCCTGCTGGTGTGCCTGCTTTAATAAATCAATATGATTGGCTGCATTTTTACCGATACAAAAGAATGTGGCTTTTACTTTACAGGTTTCCAGTACGGATAAGATCTGTGGCGTGTGGTTATTCAAAGGACCATCGTCGAAGGTTAGCGCTATTTTTTTTTCTACGGTATCCCCTTTGCAAATGGTATTCATATAAAACTGCGAATGCACGAAATAGCTGCCATAAAAAAGTATTAGCGAGTAGGATATGGCGAGCAGGATATAGGAAAGAACCGGAACCTTGTATTGCAGATCCAATACAACAAGTGCCAGGAGCAATATTCCAAAAACGATATTCGTACTCCTGAACCTTAGCATGCGCTCAACAAATAAAGCGTTGGATAACTCAACAGGTAGTTATTATAAACTAAAAGCTGCTTTACCGGCTTGTTGTTAAAAGAACCTTGCTTTATAATATGGGTCGCCATCCATAATGCAAATGCCGATGCGGTTGGGTACTCGCCACAATACTGTTTGAAAGTAGTTAATCTGTCAGCACCCATCAACGGCTTCAACACATCATAATGTTTATCTTCCCTTATATCTCCATTATTTCCGGCAATCAACAGGTCTATATCAGTTAATGCAATACCTTGTTCCTGCAAAAAATCTTCAATCAATATATTGGCGGGCTTATCCGTCTTATAATAGTTTTTAAACGCAGCTAATTGAGCCAAAGCTCCATCCGGCTCTTTTCCCACTACGAAAAAAGCAGCGCCGTCTCCGGCCATCGTCCCTTTACTGTTGCTTTGCATAAGTGCCTGGCTTTCTCCATGCTGCTTATATAAACCAAAACGTTTTAAAATGGCATGACTCTTTTCTGTAATTTCATCAGCCGCGCCCACCAATACGTTTTGTGCATCTCCTTCTTCCAATAACGAAATGGCATCGGTTAAAGCCGCTTCAAAAGAAGAACCTTTATGAACATAGGTATTGTTATAATGATGGCACTTCAACATCAGCGCTATTTGTGCGGCAACGGTGTTATGGGTAGACTGTATAAAAGCAGTTGGCGAAAGCAGGGTCTCTTTAAATTCTACCAGTCTTGTTAAAAACTGATCCGTATCGGCCAGGCAGCCATAAGCCGTTCCGGTTACTATAGCATCGGGCGATTGTAAATCAGCATGAGCCAAAGCCTCAGAGGCCGCAGCAACACCCATTTTAATGATCCGGCTCATGCGCCGGATTAATTTCGCATCTACATATTGCGTATAATCCGGCTCAACACAGCTTAACCGGTCCCCTGTATAGTTTAGCGGCGACGCTAACATTTGCCCGAAAGAAGCCTGGGGCGAAACCGCATCTGCTGAACGTATATACACCGGGTCAGTTACTTGTTGTATGATGGTATTATTGGCCATGAAATGTTGATATGTGCGAATGTATATCAAAAAATGGTATCACTCACTAACCAGGTCTTTACTCTATATACCCGACGGAAGCTCAAATCCCATAGTTGAGCGTTCACCATTTTTAAAAACAGGATGGTTATTATTTACAGGCTAAGGGTTTTTATATAATTTTTCTATGCTTTGTATTATTTTATGAATGAAAAATTTCATGTACTTTGAGGGACATACCAAATAAAACGACTTCTCAAATGAAAACAAGAAAAATTACGCTTTCAGAACAGGAAATTCCCGAGCAATGGTACAATATCGTTGCCGATATGCCCAACAAACCGCTGCCGCCTTTACACCCTGGAACGAAGGAGCCTATTGGCCCTGAAGCGCTGGCGCCGCTCTTTCCACAAGAGCTGATCAAACAGGAAGTTTCAACCGAAAAATGGATCACGATCCCCGATGAAGTAAGAAATATTTACAGCCTGTGGCGTCCAACGCCTTTATACAGGACTTATGAACTGGAAAAAACAATGGATACACCAACAAAGATTTACTATAAGTACGAAGGTGTAAGTCCGGCCGGTTCTCACAAACCCAATACAGCTATTCCACAGGCTTATTATAATATGAAAGAAGGTGTAAAGCGTATTACAACTGAAACCGGCGCGGGTCAGTGGGGGAGCGCCCTTAGCTTTGCCTGTAATATTTTTAATATTGAATGTGAAGTGTACATGGTAAAGCTCTCTTTTGAGCATAAGCCTTACCGTAAAATTATGATGAATACCTGGGGAGCGAAAGTGATCCCTTCACCCAGCAACCTTACAGAAGCAGGACGTAAGATATTGGCCCAGGACCCGGATAGTCCTGGCTCCCTGGGTATCGCTATCTCTGAAGCGGTGGAAATGGCCGCGCAGCGTGAAGATACCAAGTATGCTTTGGGCAGTGTGCTGAATCATGTACTGTTACATCAAACAATCATCGGGCTGGAAGCGCACAAACAGCTGGAAAAAGCCGGAGATCTGCCTGACGTAGTCATCGCTCCCTTTGGCGGCGGGTCAAATTTTGCGGGCTTGTCATTCCCTTTCTTAAGATTAAACCTGGAACAGGGTAAAAAGATCCGCTGTATCGCCAGCGAACCCACGTCCTGTCCTAAATTAACCCGGGGCGTATTCCGCTACGATTTCGGTGACACCGTAGGTATGACACCGCTTCTGCCAATGTATACGCTGGGTCACAACTTTGTACCGGCTCCTATACATGCAGGGGGACTTCGCTATCATGGCGCAGGCGCTATTGTTAGCCAGCTTTTAAAAGACGGACTGATAGAAGCCAGCGCTCACGATAACGTGGAGGTATTTGAAGCAGGTATCAAATTCGCAAAAGCTGAAGGAATTATCCCGGCTCCGGAAGCAACTCACGGCATTGCAACAGCTATAAAAGAAGCGGAGCGCTGCAAACGCGAAGGCAAAAGCGAAACCATCTTATTTAACCTGTGTGGTCATGGTAATTTCGACATGAAAGCTTACCAGGATTATTTCGAAGGAAAAATTGTGCGGCATGAGCTTACAGATGCTGATATCCAAAATTCATTGAAAGAACTGGATACTCCTGTTATCGCATAATCAACAGCAATAACTATTTATAACAAAGCCTTCTGAATTGCTTCAGAAGGCTTTTCGTTTAATGGTCAGGCGTCTCTAGTATTTTAGGGTTGATCGCATCAGGAAAACATTATACGGGTTCCATAAAGACATCAAAAAGTAAATAGCATCTTTCTCTGCTGATATGGGATGGATATAGGATCCGTATAGTTTGGGGTATTCTTTTCCATGAGCAATGCGCTGCGGGGCGCTCCACTCTCCGGTAAGATCGGTTGTATAGCGGGCACAGATTTCGTATCGTTTTTCATTAAAGTAAAGAAGTATCCAGTTACGGCTTTTTTTATGGTAGATAAAAGACAGCTCTCCTGTTGCATCGTTGAATAAGTCAGTGGCTTTAAGCTCCTGCCCTTTGATCCATTTGCGCTCCTCCTTATTCCAGAATTCGTAGGCCTGCTGGTTCTCAATATCCTGCTCTTTAAACCGGGCTAATCGCGGTGCTGATTGCCTGCCGGATTCGGTGCCGATCATGTATACATATCCATCCTTTTTAAAATATCCTACCTGGCCAAAATTACTGTTCTCATCAAACCTCACACCCGCCACGGGCTTCCAGGTCATGCCCCTATCTTTTGACCGGTACAATGCAGAATAATTGGTACCCCAGTTAGAGGTATTCCAATGCCGCACATTCATATAATGTACATAGGCTGCTCCGTTAGCCTGTATCGCTCCTGTAGGAATAGAGGTCCAGTCTCCTGTGCCGGATTTATCTTTGCGGCTATATACGATCTCTTTTGCACGGCCCAAAGCATCTACTGCCATAGCATCAATCGTAAGCCCGTCGTCCAGGTTTTGGTCTTTTGAAAAAGCCAGCACATTGCACCTCCAGTCGCTTTCCTTTGCTACCGGTGCTTCAAAGTGATGCCGCCCGTAGGTGTCGCCAAAAAAAATGCCATACCGGTTTTTGCCGATCTCCCATATAATGCCCAGATCGGTGCCTCCTACATTGTAGGCCGTATGCGTGGAATTAGGATTTTTAATTGTTTCATCGGGAGCAGGCGCGCCTGTTACCCTTGCAATACAGGCTACCGTGTCAAACATTAAGGACTGTGTAAAGGCTTTGCTTCCTGTAAGCAACAACAACAGCCCGATATAGATTTTAAATTTCAGAATCATTCATGCCCTGTTTTGATCACTATCCGTTTAGCGATCAGCTATTCTTCACTACCAGCTTATCAACAACAATCCGGCCCTGCGCCACATGTACAACTGCCTTTTTATTTTTATAGACCACATTACCAAAGCCAGTGGCGGTAGCAATAAAGGAAACAAAGTCGCCAATTTTTGAATCAACAGTGAGTGTTTTGGTAACCGCATCATATTGAACACCCGTCAATCCCTGTAACAGGCCATAACTGGATAGTGCCCTGGCATACCAATGCCCGCATTCATATTCATTAAAGGGATTACGAACAGCTCCGTCGTAACGTGCCCTGCAGGCCCTTACGATATCCAATCCCTTTTGTACTTCTCCCATCGTCATTAAATGCGACGCTGCCTGGTATTCGATACCCGTCCACACTTCGTTGCTATATACAAAGGGTAAAGAAAGCTTTCCTTCTTTTGGCCAGGTACAAAGTAATAAACCGCCGTCACTCCCAAGGGCAAAGCAGGGTCTTTGCGGGTTACTATGGTCTACCAGGCTTTTTTTCAGGTTGTATCGATGAACAGAGCGTAAATGACTGGCAATCTTTGAGGCATCCACCACGTCTTCCAGTCCGCACATCACCGCCAACCAGGAGCCCAGTACCCCATCAGATAAACAACCCTTTCCATACTGGTATTTAGGACCTTCCTTTTTCAGCAAGGCAACAGCTTCCTGCGAATATTCTCCCCCGAAAGATTGCGCTGTAGCAGGGTTAGCGGCTTTTAGATGCTCGTACCGGATATCCTGGATAAAGTACTCACCGTTGAACAGCTTTGTTTCGAGGTAGCCTTTTCCTTCCTGTAATAATTTTTCATAAGCAGCTATATCTTCTTCCAGGTATTTACCCATGGTTATTATGGCATTTAATGCGCCGAGGTAAAAAGTAGTAGCAAAACCGGTAGGTCCCCAAAACTCTATATCATAGGTGTTGTGATGCGGCTCCTCTATAACACCTTTTCGGTCCGGGTCCCATGTTTTGATACAATAGTCTAAACTCCGTTTTACTTTAGGATAAAGATTACGCATCCATTGATTGTCTCCCGAAATCCGCCAGTCCCTGTATACTTTCATAATACCGCCCAGCTGCCCATCTACTGCCGAATGAAAATTATGGGTTGTTGGGGAAATGGGTAAATTGGCGCGGAATACCTGGTGCCCATCGGCATTCTGGTTCTCATTAAACTCGGTTTCGCGCAGCGACCGTTCCAATGCCGGGAACAGATGCGGCACGGCCTGCGCATAATTCCAAACATGGGTACATGATCCGTGGCAACTTCCCCAATTATCGCCGCATCCCTCCCATGTCCAGAACCTGCCATCATACTGCCTGAGCACTGTTGGCGATTTCAGAATGGTCAGGTTGGCTGCCACAGCGTCTATTACTTCCGGGGGAAGCGTACTATTGTAAAAAGCCTTTGTAAATAACTGAGTCTTTTGATGTAGTTCGTCATAATTCGATCTCCAGAAATCGGCCACTTCGTTAATATTCGAAAACCTGCTGCTATACCAGGGTTTATGAAACTGCAGAAGAAGATCTTGCTCTATCTTCTTTTTAAACTGAGGGTCGATCTCTCCCAACTGAAGTTTGGTATTAGGCACATACCAGCACATGAACAGTTTAATGGTTTTCTTTTCACCCGGCTTTAAACTAAACGGAACAAACAGCGATGCGCCAGGTGCATCTTTCTCCACAGGAGGGTTCGCCGAAGCTGCGCCGCTTTCCAGTTGATTCCATATCATGGTAAGCCCGTCAAACCAGCCTCCCCTGAACCAGCAATGGTCTACAATGGTATCGGCGGCATCAGTAAAGATGGCAAAGTCACCCTGCCTTTCGGGAAACTTTTCAGAACCTGATGATGAAAGTATGAACCCGTTCTTTACAGGCTTTATGGAGTTTACCACTTCTCCCTGGTGCATAAAGTTCCTGCTGTTATAGGAGAAGGTTGCCTCAACCGCCGTTTTGCTTGTATTTTCAAAGCTGTACTCCAGGCCAACTATGGGCATACCCGACCGATCCTCGTCACCAGGAATAAAAGGGCTCCAGGCTTTAATTGCAGCTTTTAAAGGCAGGCTGTCATCATGCAACGAAATGGTGGCAAACGGAAATTGCGCTTCGAACATTACCTGCCTAAAACGGGGTAAGCCCCATGTGGCTCCGCCGGTTCCTCCCAGGCCAGCGTCTCTCTGCCCAAATTTTTTCCATAAAGGAACCGGCCCTTCCAAAACCCTGGTGCCGTTAGCTGCATTTTTTATATTTAATGCCGCAAACATGGCAGGCTCAAAAAACATCTCGGGGTTATTTCTTACCGACATGTGTGAGATAGCGCCTGTGCCTTCTACACAGAACATGCCGGCACCCGTTCCTCCCAACGGGAATGCTATTCTGCTTAAATGATCTCCCTGGTATACCCGGCTTCTATTACCCGTTAAAAGCCCTTGCTTTTTTTCGGCGGATGAACCGGAGCTTTCCGGCTGCGCCTGCAGTACCGGGGTTACCAATGCCGCAATACTGCCGGCACTCATTTTTTTTAAAAAAGATCTCCTGTTTGCCACATTGTTGTTTTTAGCGCTGGTAAATAATCAAATGCTGTTTGATCCTGCTCCGCTACTTATCCCTGAAAATACCGGGGCCATATTTATCAAGCAACCTGTTATAAGCTTCTGCAGCCGCTCCGTTACCCCAATCGTAAATAGTGAATTCTCCGATGCCCAGCCCTGAGTCGTTGGTTTCTCCTCCATGGCCATAGTTTTCCATCATGAATCCATAGTCCTGCGAACCAAAGAAAGGCCATTTTGCCTGCCACTGTTTCATGGTTTGAGGATTGAGTGGCGTATACATCATGGTAAAAGAGGCCCGTAAAGCCGAAAGCCCTCTTTGAATATATTCAGTATTTTTCAACAGTTTCCCGTAATCAATAATCAACCCTGCGAACAAACATTGGCGCGAGTCGTTCCATTCACCATCGGCATTCATTACGCCAAATCCGCCTAAGGTACGTATGGCCATATAGGGAGGTTGCCAGGTTGCCTGGTACATCAGCAATTCATCGAGCGTGCGCCGGCCTTTTTGTAAATACCATTTATTACCGGTTGTTCGGTACATCTCTAACAGCGCTTCTGCCGTCCAGTAAATGCAAAAATTGTTTTGCTTAAACATATTGTTACGAGGCACTTTCTTACCCACCCAGTCCTGGCTCCCTACCCTGCTACAGGACCAATAGGTTTCAAAGTCCTCCCACTGCCCTACAGGTACAATATGTTTAACAACTGCATCCAAAGCTTTCCGGGCGGCCGCCAGGTATTCCTTCCTGCCGGTATGTTTAAACATTTTTAGTAAAAAAGTAACCGAAAGGCTGGTTTCGGGAGATTGATCTAAATAGCCCATCGGCTGGCGGGTATCCAGGCTTAGCCAGGCCGGAAAGAATCCTTCTTTGTCCTGCAGCCTTAACAGTGCATCTGCATACTGGCTGGCATAGGTTATAAGCCGTTTATCCTTTTCCAGCTCGTCATACCAAACCATCATCCAGTACGCCGTATAACTCATATCTGCAATATGGTAGGGCGATTGCCTGGCATCCCAGGTAAATGGATTACGGTTGGAGTTGCCGAAATATTTAGTGTCCCACCCTTTAGAGCGGCGGTACTTCTTCCCGGCTATGGTTACCTCTTCCATCTCTGTTGCGATCACACTTTTAAAAAGTCCCTGCTGCTGCGGGAAAGAAAGTGCCAGCTCTTTTGTTTTTAGCGCCCTGTCTTTTAGTGTATCATCATTGGTTCGCTTTGCATACCGGTATAGGCCCTGTGCCGATCTTAGAGAATTAAACCAGGCCTGGTTCCAGACAGAACGAAACTCCCGCTCGTCAACCGGTGCCTGGTAGTTGGGACTTTGCGTAACATTCACAATAAATACGGGTGCCCCAACCTGTTTTCCGTTTAGCTCAAACTCCTGCCACACAGCCGGCTTCCAGCTGTTAAAAGCCCAGTTATAGGTCTGCTTCACATATGGCTCCAGGTCGGCCCGGTGCAGCGGTTCCCCTGATTGATAAAGCGGTGCACCCCACTTACTCCACATAAGCTGTAACGGGCGCCGCCATGGATTTTGAATATCTTCAGTTTTATTCGAAACCATTAAGTAAAAGCTCAACCTTAATTCCCCTGCAGGAAAAACGGCGCCTTTGTCGCGGACATACAGAACATGTTCTTCCACCCGGCTCTTAGACATTCCCAATTCGAGATAATTCTGTGGTGCATTCATATCCATATACCAGGGAACAGGATTACTCTTTCTCAATACATCCAGGTCAGGAACAACAACGAGAAGCTTATGCGCATTCGATACCAGCATGGCGGGCGCCCTGAACACGTGCTGCGCTATAATACTGTTGTCTTTGGG
>JBCNOR010000071.1:0-12488 GCA_039593785.1 Niabella sp.
AGGGTATAATTCCTCGCATCTTTGAAGTTTCTCCCATTATTGGTAAAAAAAATGATTTTTCGCTTGGAGTTATTCTATCAAAAGAAGACAGCTTTTTAGATATCGTATCATATATGAAATTATATTGATATTCGTTAGCCGAATTATTAAATGAAACTACTGACGAAGGCGTACTTATTTTATAAAAAAGTTTTGAACCTGAAAAAAACACATTTGTAGTATTAAGAATTAGTTTACGGTTAGTGTATATAGATGACCTCACACTATCTAACAACTTGTTATTGCCTGATTCAATAATGTTTTGAGGTAATACTCTGTTGGCAGGGAAAATAAATTGGCAAACTTCCACTGCAGTATCTTTGCTGACTTTGTATAAATTGAAATCTAGCGGTGTTGTGATGTAAAAGGCACCGTCTTCTACAACAGAGGGCAAACCTACATATCCTGGTGCCAGCTTTTTTGTTGCTGCAAGCACATTGTCTTTTACAAGAACGACATTTTTGTACAGCGAGTCATTCTTGTATATAGAGTACAAGTAAGCCGGAGCAGGCATATGATTATTATCTCCATTAAAAATTTTGGAGTTGGTATATAAAAAATACTCGTCTCCGAGTGGTTTAGAAAAAGTTTTTAACTTAGCTTCTCCATCCCCATTCAAGCTATTAACACCTTTTAGATCAACCTGCATTTCCGGTTGTACTTTTTTGCCCAGCAGGCTAAAATAATTAAAATAAATTTTTGACTGATCAGGAGAAAATTTAAATGAAACGATTTGATTTTTACTTTGGTCGTGAGTAATAAATATTTGTCCATTGACTTTAGTAACAAATTTCCCTTCGGAAGAAAAAAAGTATATTGCCTTGGTATCTAAATCAGCAACAACAAAACTGCTATCTGTTACTAACAAATCATTGATATCTCCGAAAGTGCTTTCTTTAGATGTTTCCAAAGGGATATATTCAATTTCGTCGAAATATTCAGACGCCACACCGCCATAGGCGCGCGAGGGGTCTAGTCTTAACTTTGGTACTTGGGCATACATTTTAGACATTAAAAATGTAACACTGCAACCAATGAAAAAAAAGACCAATAAACATTTCTTTATAAAAAAACTAGTCTTCATGTGATATAGAGCTTAAGAAATTATCAAATAAATTGGGGAACCTGCTATCCGGTACAAAAATTTTACGAATAGTGCCGGATTTACTTAGTAAAAAGAGATAGGAATACTGTGGCGAATCTATATCCATCGGTAAATCTCCCTTTTTCTTGTAGAAAACCTCAAAATTCATTTTTGCCCCTTTTCGCCATTGTAAATACGATTGCAAAAGAGAAAAGTCAACGAATGAATAAATTTTGGTATCTGGGTTGTTTTTATTGAAGTCGCGTAGTTTAGCCACAACCATGTCATTGCACATATTACAGCCTATTTCTGTATACCTCAAAAACAAGGAATGTTTATTGGATTTTATAGGAGCAATGAGATTTACAAAAATCGAAGAATCTTCATTATTCATTTCTTTGCATTTAATAAAACTGCTGTCTTTAATTGTAAATCCGGCATACTTATTTGAAAAACTGATGTTCCTTTCTAGGTACCCGATATCATTTTGCAGATCGCTTATACTATCGTTTTGAATTTCTATAACCCTTATTTCTCCCTTTTTTATCTTCGTGTACGCAAAAAAAGAAATTAAGCATATACAAAAAGCCAAAATAACTAAAAAACTATTCTGTTTCATTCTTAAATTTTACTTTAATTAAATAATATGCAGGCAAATCAATGGATAGACCTCCCATCAGTTTATTTCCAGCTAATAAGACTGATTTTAACTGTGCCCCTGAAAGTATCGCAAGGTGCTCATCTTTATACTTGTCATACTCGACTAGTGGGGGTAAAATGATTCCAAATCTTTTATTTTCTGTCAATGCCTTTGCTGTAGTAAAATCATGCAAATCTTTTTTAGATATTAAACTAACAAAATTTTTATGCTGTCCTTTTTTGTAAAACTGAGAAGTAATATATATGAACCGTTTGTTTTCTAGGTAGTTTCCATTAGGAAATGCCAATCCATCAAATAAAGCTATTCTTTGATCACTCGGAGTAGGATTATCAACATTAAACTTATCAAAATTCTGCTCAATTATCGACATTAATTTGTTACGGGAAACGCTTCCTTCAGTATATTTTATTTCAAATCTTCTTGATACGCCCGTTTTAGTAATACTATATATACTAGGGTCAAAGTGTTTATAAAAACGAAGGGTATCGCCATATTGATAGAAGGATTTATTATAAGTTAGCACAAGTAACCTTCTATCGCTCGATGGAAAACTAAAATAACTTTTGTTGGGTGTTTCAAAATTCTCATCAAATATATCTATTAAAGACCGATTGGGATTATATAAATTAAAATTGGCGAATCCTACATAATCACTGCTTTGAGAAAAACGCGCCAAATGCGAATAATGACGCGACTTATCTCCCTGAACAGTTTTCATCAAATTTAAAGACGTGTCATAAACGGTTATCCTATTTTGGGCAAAGTCATAAATAAGCATCCCGTTTTTATCTACAAAGCAATCTGCAATATTAAGACCGTCGGTAGAATCAGTTCCGTTTTTCGCTATTGTTTTTATATAATCTCCACTCTTATTAAACGCAATCACTCTCCTGTCTCCTGAAGAATAATTGAGGACTACATATTGTTCTTGACTTATAGCATATAACTGAAATGGATCAGTTAATGGGACGTTGACGTTTTCATTTAATTTAATTATACTGATCGTGTCTATCAAATTTGAAATGTCAGCTGTATCCTTAAGTAACGAATTATTTATGTTAATTACCTGTAGATTATCCTCACTAATTTTATTTCCGCAAGAGATTAATATAACTGATAAAAATGTAATGCTCCAAAATACGGATAGATTTTTCGTCTTTATTGAGTTCAACCCTTTTTTACTTCTTGTGATTATTTTTTTTCTCATTGATTATTAAATACAGAGTTTTGAATTGACTTGGATTTAGTGTAGTTTAAAAAAGCTGACTGGATTTTTTGAACTGCATAATAAACGTCTTAGCAGAAAATCAAAAGCCATGAAACGAGTTTGAGATTCATTTATAAGCTAAATGCTTGCAGGTGTCTGCTACTTCTATGTATTCAAAAATTCCATCGAGTTTTAAAACTCGATGGAATTTAACTTTCAAAGAAAATCATACTTCATTATGACCGAGCAATTTTTGACTAAGTGTCCACAGACAGCAATAAATGAAGCGCCTATTTATCACATTGATTATCGCTTGCCTCACCGGTACAAGAGAGCGATCTACAAGATGCAGGTTTTCCAGCCTGTGAATCACAATCTACTTTTTCCTTGTCGGTTATTGCACACTTACGGGTTACTGCCGTATAGCATGGATCTTTTCCGGCTCCCGACTCACCTGACTCGGTAAATGACATTCCCATAATACTGGTAATGGTGATGCATAACATACCAATAATTACTCTTTTTTTTCTCATAAAATTTATTTTATTAATTAATGCCAATGGATCGCTAACTATTATTAAAAACAAGCTACATTACTTGATTGACCAAAACAATCAGTTTCTGTACAAGATTCAGACGTTTTGTTACCGGTAACCTGACAAAAGGTTCTGTCACCTAATGGAATATTCCCCCATGGCGAAGGAATAGAACCGCAACTTAATGTAGTGAGATTAAAGCACTTTTTCCCCCCCCCACTTGACTCGCCTTCGCCCGTAAACGAGTTCAAACTAACAAAAGCAATAGCGGCTATCGCTGGCACTACCGCCCATTTAAACATTTTTTTCTTCAACATAAATTTTTGTTTTAAGATTTAAAAAATAAAATAACAATAGCAAATGTATCCGCGTCCACGGCACAAATATTGCCGGGAATTTTTTTAAAAAAGTTTTTCATATAACTTGTTTCATTTTTGCAATGGTGTTATTAAAGTTTGTTTAGCCAAAGTTTTTATCTGTACTACTTCTGCTGAAGGTATCTTTACTGGCATGGCGAGGATTGTATGGGCCACACGTTTTGCATGTACACTATCGCCAGCAGCCTGGTATAGCTGCAATAGATCACGCTTTAAAACAAATTTGTTAGGCAAAAAATCACATAGCCATTCTTGTACAACAAGGGCTTTTGTAATCTGTCCGTCGGCTGCATAAGTTTTAGCTAATAGGTCTACCGTCTGCCGGCTTATAAAGTAAGTGCGCGCTTCTTCCAAGGTCGCTGTAGCTTCGTGGTAGTTGCCGGCTTCAGCTAACGCGGAGCCATAAGCCGTCAAAAATTTGCCATCCCCACTCATTTTTTTTTTCAATTGCAAGTACGCACTTACAGTTTCATGGGCCGGTTTAAAAGCATTCTGTAATTGCTCCCAGCGCCGGAATGCATTAAAAGTTGAAACGCCATGTACAGCCGCTATGATAAGTAACAGCAACGTGATACCGGTTATACTGCCCTGCATCCAGCGCTTGAATAGCATACCTAAGCCGCTGCGTACAAAAGAAAAAGCAGGCGACCGCCCTATGGCCGCTGCTGCAAAAAAGCAAAAAAAGAACAGCCACAAAAGATAATTAACGTGCAAAGGATAAGAGGTGAAACTACAAGCCAGAATCGCCGCTACCGTTAGCTTTAACGCTGCTAAAAATTTTTTATCCCGGTATGTGCGGAGACTGAAGAAATAAATCACCGCAATAATAAAAAAAACAAAGCCGATCAGCCCTATTTCTTTCAACAACTGAAGGGGCTCGTTGAAAATAATATAACTCTCCCCCGCGCTTAAAAAAAAAGACCGTGGAGGATGGGGATTCATAGCAAAATAATGCGCCTGCCACTGCGGATAAAACCAGCTAAAACGCCCCAGGCCGATGCCCGTAAAAAAATGATCGCTGAGGTGCTGCCCTGAAATTTGTAATTTCATCATACGCCCCAAAGCAGAAGCCCTTTTCATTGTAAACAGGTAATAACTTCCTCCTGACACCATGGCCAGCAGCACCGTAATAATGAACAACAACGTAGGCCGGGGCATTGCCCGCAAGCTTTTTTTAAGCATGTCACCATATTGCAGTAATATCCAGCCGGCAACAACTACAGCACATGCAATATAAGCGGTACGGCTTTGGGTTTTATATATCAAAAAAAGCGTTGCAGCCAACATTAAGGCAAAAACTATTAACCGGGGCCTGTTGCTTTTTAACAGCCCGGGAATGCATTTCTCTCGAGCTTCTACTATTGCAAAAAATAAGAAGGGCAATTGCGTTGCCAGGTACATGGCCATTACTCCAGAATTTTGAAAACTGCCTTTTATTTCAAGGCTGACGTCATCTGTATATTCGACGGCGTGTAGATATTGCATGTATCCCAAATACAACTGGTAGAAAAATAGCAGGCACACCAATATCAGGATACCATGAATCAACCTTGTCCAAGGAGTTGTCAACAAAGCCCCGGCAACTATCATTACCGATACTGTGACCGTAAAATGCTCATTGCCCCAATGGTAATATTTACTGAAAAGTACCAGACAAGCTGTAGGCAACAGACACAATAATAGCAGCCCTTGCTTAACTGACAACCTGCCCCGATGAGCAATGGCATGCAACATGATCATTGCACTAGCTACAGGCCATATCCATACCAAGTAATACTGATTGTTTATTTCTATTTCATAGTTAAACGAAAATGGATAGACAAAAGCGAAGTAACTAATTATACCTATTGTTAGCAGCAGGTATAAGCCCTCGGTTATCCAGGATATCACCACCTCACTTCTTACAAGTTTCGCGTCCATAGCACTTTATAGTTTTACATATCTGTTAGCTATATAACCTTACCAAAACTGCTGTTCGCCATTGGTATATTCAAATATCCTTTCCTCTTTCCCGCCGCTATGGTTTTTAAGATAGAGCAGGGCGCCTTTGGGCACTTTAAAACTGAGCGAATCACTGGTTGCCTCCATCTCGCCGGCCGACAACCACTCTCCATGCTGCTCATAAAACAATTCATAATTATTGCCAGGGTAAACGAAATTGACATTATTGCGGGCGGTGTAAACTATTTTATTAATTTTTTTTCTCATACCCAGGTCCAACCCAGCCCAACCACCATCTTCCAGATAGTAATCAAAAGAAGTATTAGGATCCCCGTCAAAAACATTCGTATAATTGTGTGTGTTAATTTTAGCTTCGTTATTAGGCGTTCCTATCATTTCACCAGACAAGGGGGTTTCATCCGACTCCTCTTCATAAAATCCCACTTCTGCTACGTTGCAAAAACTTCCCTTAGGCCCCACATATCTTACATAGCGATAGGTTTTATCAGCTGGCAACCTTACTACATCCCAAAGTCGCTGTGGCTTTTTCTTTATCACAAACAAAGTATCTTTTGAATTAAAATCACGGCTATTGCTACCCTCAAACACCCCCCCTATCATCCTGTAGGGATAGGTATACGGTAACCGGTACTTATGGGTTAAAACAACTTCTTCTTCATGTGAGCCAGTGATATAGCGTTTCATGCCGGTTTCTTTATCCAGAAAAAAGGGATCAGATATTACACGCATTGCCCCATCTTCATAAGTTGCCAACCGAAACACAATACCTCCTTCTACATCATTAAACCACACCTGGTTACCCGAGGTAGTGCTAACGCCTATGGGCGCCCAATCCAGCCAACTGGCAACGCAGAGATACACTTTTCGTTCATTTTCTATTTTTTCGTAAAGGCTATCGCAAGACATCACTACCTGGTGATTTAATTTACCGTTATATTGACGAGTAACGTCCTTAAATAAAGGCTCCTTAAACCACGGATGGATGTCTTCTCTTGGAGAATAGACAACCTGCTGCATATTTTTATCAATACCAAATGTTTGCCGATATACCTTTCCTTTCCGATTCCAGTAGGTTGGAGCTGCTTCAGGCTCATTAGAAGTATACGTAACTGAGCAAAAATAGGTCTCCCGGTTTTTGTCCAGCACAAAGTTCCAGTCGTGCCCTACGTTCATATCAGCTCTCAAAAACATCACATCCCTGCCGCAGGGAATGCCAAGCGCACGACATACATATATAAACAAATCGGAGCTCTCCCTGCAGTTGCCCGAATGCCAGTCCACAATATCCGGTCCTACGCTTGGTCCATAAAAGTTACTTGAGAACTGGAAAGGTCTTCTCTTTTTAAGAATATTGAGTACCGCTTTCGCCACATATTTTGGATCTTCCGCCTCCGGACGGCCGCGTATGCTGTCAAGCATAGGGTTAAATAATTCGTAGACTCTTTTTCTCCATGGCTTAAGCGCCTCATTGCCTACCCTGTAAGGCAGTACATATTCCTTAAAATCTTCGAAGGATACATTCTTGCCCCAGGGCTGTTCACGCCAGGCTTTAAAAGCATAATCAATATTTTCAAACAGATAACCGGCATCCATAGTAATATCAGAAATGCGGGTGAGTTTATCGTACCCGAAAGCACCATATATCTCGTTCACTGAATCGATCACCTTGTCTGGGGCAATTCCTTTACTACGTAACTCATACAGTTTTCGGCAGTGATCCATTCCTTTACCGGTGTATCCAAAATGATAGGGCAGGTTTTCTATTAGGAACCTCGCTGCCTTCACTTTTTGAATGTCGCCTCTGTATTTTTTTAGTACGATATTCAAATGCTTGTTTTGCGCTACTACCTTTTCTACTGTATATCGCTGTTGGGCTTTCGTTACTACTGAAACGATATAAAGAAAGAAGGATAACAATATCACCTTCAAAAAGATAGTTGATTGAGAGCGTCGTATGATCTTTATCATTTTGTTTCCGCCATTTTAACTTTAGCATTATAAAGAGTAAAAGTAGTGTTGCTCACGGCACAAATACTGCCGGGAAGAAAAATCCGGGCTCTTATAATAATCAGTGCCCGAGGAAAAGTTTGAGTGATATTACCTTCAAAAGTCTAAAACCTATAATGAGAAGTAACAGCACGTAAGTATCGTTAAAACAAACAAGATTGAGCAGAATATACTAGCATTACTTTTTGCATATTCGATTAGAAGTATACATTTTTATATTGCTTTTTGAAGCACTTAATACAAGTTTGGCTTATACTCTCAAGACTGAGAATGACCATGCATATGCAGACGACAATCCCATTATTTCTCGGAGCCCGCAATCAGTTTCTTACATCAAACACCATTGTTAACAATTAGCTAACTTTTTGTTCAAACTGGCTTAATCGCTTTAGGCTTTAAATGTCATTGTTTTGCCGAAACAACTCGAAAATGAAAAAACTTATTATGCCTGCTGCTCTGATAGCCGCTGGTATTACGGCTTTTGTCGCCTGCAGGAAAGACAAGAATGAAGCACCTGTTATTATACCGCCTGAAACCATCAAAGCCCAGTCTGTTACACCATCCCTGGTTTATATGCAGGACGCTTTCAAAACTGTTGGCATATTCCCTTTAATCAGTAGTGAAGATGTACTGGAACAGAGTCCCGGCTTCGTCTACGGTGCACAGCCTGACGGTGCCGGCTTTATGAGAAACCCTAATGGTGAAGGCTATATCATGTTGAACAATCACGAGATCAACCAATCGGTTTCAAGAGTTTATCTCGACAAAAACTTAAAACCCGTTAAAGGTGAATATATCATCGACTATACCGGTGGCGCAAAAAGACTTTGTTCAGCAACCCTGGCTACCACCGAGGAACATGGATTTGGTCCAATGTTCTTAACCGCACAGGAATCGGGAGTAGAAAGCATGATCATCGGTATCAACCCGCTGGCATCTGCTGCTGACAGAGGAAGAACCGACAGAACTTTACCCGCTTTAGGAAAAGCATCTATGGAAAATGCAGTACCACTTCCCAAAGCTGCGTATCCCGGGAAAACGGTTATCATTATGGGTGAAGATCAAAGTTATCACCCTTCAGATCAATCTAAGGGGATGCCTAGTGCGGGTCAGTTAATGGTATACATATCAAATACAGTGGGCGACTTGGAAAATGGCAAGCTGTATGCATTAAAAAGGAAAGATAACAACCAGGTAGAAACAGATATGGTAAAAAATCAGTCTTACGACGTAGAGCTGGTTGAGGTACCTAATCCTAAAGATCAGCGCAAGACTGGCCTAGAAATTGATAAAGCGGTCAATGATTTAAAAGCTATCCGTTTTTCTCGTGTGGAAGATATAGACTACAGGAAAGGCAGTGCCCAAAATAACAGAGAATTCTATTTTACTGCAACCGGTCAGTCTCCCGACCGACAAAATGCGGAACCTGGCTATACCATGTGGGGAAGGGTATACAAGGTAGTTTTGGACAACACCGATCCCACCAAAGGAAAAATAGAAGTAATTGCGGAAGGAGATTCCAACCCCGGAAATGATCTGATTAACCCTGACAACCTTTGTGTAACGGAGAACTATGTTTACATACAGGAGGATGGCGATTCTTATTACACCGCGGCTAAGCACGATTCTTATATCTGGCAATATAGCATTGCTAATAAAACTTACAAACCATTCCTGAATATGGATCACAAAAGAGACGATGCTGCCTGGGTAAGCCGGTTTTATCAGAATACGGAAAGAAGGTTCGGATGCTGGGAGTTTGGAGCCATGGTAGATATCTCCAACGAAACAGGTGTGCCCAATACCTTTATATTGAATATTCACCCGCATACCTGGCAGAAAGATAAGTTTGTAAATCCTGATGGCGGCGGAAGCACCAATAAAGAGGGAGGCCAAACGGTTATCTTAACCAACGTCCCCAGATAATATTTATTGAATCAACAGAAAAAACCTTGCTCTTAACCGGGCAAGGTTTATGTATTTATAATGAAGAAGATTTTTCTCGTATTAGCAGGAATTACAGCGGTTTTATCCATACAATTTTTAAGTTGCGGTAACAAAGAACATTCGGTAACAGAGCTTAGACAACACCTGGCCGGCCAAGTTGATGCCTTCGAAAGATATGTAACGGACAGTGTACAACCCTTAATCAATCATCAGGCCGGACAGCAACAGCTGGTAACCGCTTTTAAAAACCTTAGAGCTCACTACAAAAAATTCGAATGGGCAGTTGAGTACTATATGCCCTCAATCGCCCGTTTTGTAAACGGCGCACCTTTACCGGAGATCGAGCAACCGGAAGTTGTGGTGCGGGAGCCACATGGCTTGCAGGTAATGGAAGAATTAATCCTGGAAGATACTATTGACTACGCCGCTTTAAAGCATGAAACAGTATTATTAAAAAGTTACTGTATTTCGATAAAGGATAATATAGAAGCAGGAGGTTTTACGCAGGAGCAACTATATGATGCTGTTAAAAAACAGGTATTCAGAATGATCACACTGGGCATTACCGGTTTTGATGCGCCTGCCGTAAAAACAGGTCTTGCAGAGGCCGCTGTATCGCTCAGCGAATTAACAGCTATCACACCTTTCTTAGAAGGCCAGAGCGATTTAAACAAAAAAATAAATGCGGCAGTTGGCAATCTTAAGGCCAACCCCGATTTTGACAGCTTCAACAGAATGGTTTTTATAAAAGATTACGCCAATCCTATCACTCGCACATTAACAGCCCAGCAACAACAGGCAGGCATAGCACCCATCCGTTTACAGGGCCTGTTGAAAACAAACGCTTCCACTTTATTTGACGAGGGCATTTTTGACGCCTATTTCCAGGAATCAGACTCCACAGACCCAAGGCTGAACGAAAAGATAGCACTGGGCAAAAAGCTTTTTTACGATAATATATTGTCGGTATCTAAAAAAAGAAATTGTGCCAGCTGTCATAACCCGGCATTGTACTTCACTGACGGCGTGGCTAAAAACCGCGCACTCGATGCTAATAAAACATTGCAAAGAAATACACCTACCTTACTGAATGCAGCCTTTCAAACCGCTATGTTTTATGATCTCCGTTCTCCCTCCTTAGAGCACCAGGCAAATGATGTGATCAGCAACAAGGACGAAATGCATGGTGACTTCGATCAAGCCATACGAGCGCTATCAATCGACACAGTTTACATGAAACTGTTCAAGGGTGCCTACCAGGCTAATGTTGTTACAAAAGAAAATATCCTTTCTGCTATCGCCAGCTATGTTAAAAGCCTGACGGGACTGAACAGCCGGTTTGACGCATACATGAGAGGTAATAACCAGGCGATGAATAAGGAAGAAATCGAAGGCTTCAATCTGTTTACCGGTAAAGCCCAATGTGCCAGTTGCCATTTTATTCCTTTGTTTAACGGAGTGGTACCTCCCGCGTTTGCTAAAACAGAAAGTGAGGTATTGGGCGTGCCATTAACTGCTGATGGCAGAAATATGGACACCGATAGCGGCAGGTATAAGATTATTAATGTAGCGCCTTATTTGCATGCATTTAAGACGACTACTGTAAGGAATACGGGCATGACCGCACCTTACATGCATAATGGTGTTTACAAAACGCTCGAAGAAGTGATTGACTTTTATGACAAGGGAGGCGGCATTGGTCTCGGCTTGCCTGTAGGTAACCAAACCTTGTCTGATGAGCCGCTGAACCTGACACCTGAAGAAAAACAGTTATTGATCGCCTTTATTCATACACTTACGGATAAAGCGCCTCAGTATTAAAAAAACTCATTTTATACAATCCTCCTGCCTGACTTATCGGGTAAGAGGATTGTATATTTATATCCCTGCAATTCCGCGGTAGTCAGATCCGGATGTACCGGATGGAGGACACCCTGCGCTGATTTTCCTGCTTTTCCACTAAATTGCCGCATGCCTATCATTAAAGAAAAACTGGAAAAGCAGTTTAACGAAGTTTACAAAAATCTGAATGCCGAACAAAAAACAGCAGTGGATACGCTCGAAGGCCCTGTAATGGTAATTGCGGGGCCAGGTACCGGTAAAACACAGATACTGGCAGCACGGATCGGGAAAATACTGCTGGATTCGGACGCCTTACCGGAAAACATACTTTGCTTAACATACACCGATGCAGGTGTGGTAGCCATGCGCAAACGACTGCAGCAGTTTATAGGCGCTGATGCTTATAAAGTGAACATTTATACTTTCCATGCTTTTTGCAATGATGTAATACAGGATAATCTTTCCCTGTTTGAAAAAACCTCGCTGGACCCTGTTTCTGACCTGGAGAAAGTAGAATATTTTAAACAACTTATTGATAAATTCTCCAAAGATCATCCCCTTAAAAGATACCGCGGTGATGTATATTTTGAAGCCGATCCTTTAAGCAATTTATTTTCGGCTATGAAACGTGAAGGATGGACACCCGCGTATATCAGTGACCGTATCGACGCCTATATACAGGAACTGGCTGAGGATGAAGCCTATGTATACAAAACATCCCGCGCAGGAAAATGGCAGAAGGGAGATCGCAAACCGGCCTACTTTGATGAGCTGAAGCGTATGGATAAATTACGGGCGGCCATTGGCGAGTTTGAGAACTACCAGG
>JBCNOR010000072.1:0-12329 GCA_039593785.1 Niabella sp.
ATTGGTAAAGAAATTCATCTTCGTGTTATAGGTCTCACGTTCTTTTTGCATTTCAAACAGCTGGTTCTTCCGGAGATTCTTTTTAACCTGGTTTTTATGATAAATGTAAAAGATCAATAAAATGATCAGAATACCTGCCAGTATATATATAACCACAGCAGCGGTACTTTTCCAAAAAGGAGGTAACACGGTAATGATGAGCGTTACAGGGGCACTTACCCAATACCCGAGATTGCTTTGCGCCTGAACAGTGAATTTATAGGTGCCGGCAGGAACATCCGTAAAGTAAGCCCGGCGATTGGTAGCCAGGTGTACCCATTTCTTGTCCAGGCCTTCCATCTTATATTTGTACTGAACAGCGCTTGCAGAAGAATAGTCCAGTGAAGCAAATTCGATACTGAAAGTAGATTGCTCGTCGTTCATTATAATGGGGTTCTCATAATTGAAAGATTTAGGCGTTTCATAGTTAATAAAAATTCCTGTTATATAAACAGGGGGTGCTTCCCTGTTAATCAGGAGCTGCTCGGGTTGAAAGGCGATCATCCCTTTAACGGTACCGAAATACATTTTCCCTTTTTGATCTTTATAGGCCGAATTAAAATTAAACTGATCTGTAATGAGCCCATTGGCCTTTGTATAAGTTTTAATTGTTTCGGTCCGGGTGTTAAAGCATATAAGTCCTTTCATGGAGCTGATCCACAAATTTTTATTGGAATCTTCCAGTATACGGTATAAGCTGTTGGAGGGGAGGCCTTCAGCGGTTGTATAGCGCTTAACCAGTTGCCTTTGCCTGTTGATCTTAAATAAACCTCCGGCTTCTGTTGCCAGCCAGATATTGTAATCAGTATCTTCATATATTCCCTGAACCGTATAGGTATTTTTGGTACTATCCTTTAAGCCGGAGAAATTAATATTGCCGGATTCGCCGGTTCGGGGATTATAATAAAAAACACCCCGTATAAGGCTGCCGGTCCATATGGTACCGGTATGGTCTTCTTCAATAGCATTAACAAAAGAGTTTCCCGGAATATATATCACAGGACTCAGTTGTCCTGATTTTTCATGATATTCGAATAACCCGGCGCCTGTAGTGCCCACCAGGAGGCGGTTGTCGGATGTTTTATAAATGCACATCACCATCGTGCTGCTTTTCCCGTCAGTTGGTACCTGTGGATACCGGGCCACGATTTTGTTATTGTTCAGGTTCATTACTTCCAGGCCGTGGAAAAATAACCCTACATATAGCTTATTATTATAAACAGATAAGCCGTGAATATTGTGATGTGATAGCTGTGTTGTTGGATTACCATAGGGGATCTGGATAAATTTTCCGCTAGTCCTGTCAAATTTGTTAAGCCCGGCATCTTCAGTGCCGATCCAGATAGTGCCTTTTTCATCTTCACAAATTTCCCTGACGGCATTGCCCGAAATAGCTCCGGGTATATTCAGCGGATAATATTTTTCAAACTGGTTGTTTTCTTTTGAAAAATAATTCAACCCGCCAAAAAAGGTTCCCAGCCAAACACCCTCTCTTTTATCCTCCAGTACGGAATAAATGGCGTTATCGTTCAGTGAATAAGGATCAGCCGGTGTTTTTTTGACATGAATAATCTGTTGATTTTCTAAATTATAAATGTACAGGCCCGATTCTGATGCAACGTAGCACCATTCTTTTTTGGCAGAAGCAACAATATCCCTGACAAAAATTTCAGTTCCTTTGAAATCTTTCAAAAGTATGTTATGACACTTGCGACTGTTCAAATCAATTTTAAACATTCCATAAGTGGTGCCTACAAACAAGTAGTTTTTAATGAGCCTGAGCTTGGTAATATTACGATTGCCTGACCGGGAAACAGGACCCACTTCCAGGTCAGATATTTGATGCATTGTTGCCTTCAGCAACTTAAGCTCACCTTGTACTGTTGCTATCCATAGGTTATCTTTTGCATCAATATCGATAGCTGCTACAGGAATGTTATAGGTTTGTATAGTTCCTTTGTTCGGATCAAACCGGTGTAAAGCTCCCGCAGCCACAATCCATAAATTGCTTTTGCTATCTACCAGCATTTCTTTAACATTAAAGTTGGATAAAGGGCCTATTGCGCTAATCTGCCCGGAAGCCGGGTCCATTTTAAAAATGCCGGATGTGGTTCCGATCCATATATTACCCTGGTTGTCGGTACGAAGTATTTTAATATAATTAGAACCTGCTTTGCCCTTATCCGGCGAATAGCTCCTGAATGTATATCCGTCGTACCTGTTCAATCCGGCCCGGGTACCTATCCATATAAAGCCAAGTTTATCCTGGACAATGGCAGTGACATTATTATGTGCCAGCCCCTCATCTACCTGGTAATGCCGGAAGTAATAAAAAGAAGCTTCCGATGTATGGTAAATAAGGATTAAAGCTATGCCAAGTACCAAATGTAATAGTTGTTTCACCAGACGAATTTTTATCAGAACATGTAATGTACGGCAGGTATTCAATTGGGATTGATCGCGATTTTTCAAATATATGCCGAAATGAAGATACCCGGAAGGCAACATAACTTAACTTCCCGGTATCTTAGGTTTTTGAGACAAAAAGGCGATCTTTTGAACTGGGTTTAATAAGAATTGATAGTTAATTTGGATTGGTTTTACAACCTGGATTTGAAGGGCGGATGTGCTGTCGTTTTCTTTGTATAACCGGCATACCCGGGTATAAGCCGCCCAAAGACTGCCCCTGGCTGTAATATAAATTCGTATTAAAATAACAGTGATAAAAATAATGAAACAGTTTTGCTTATTGATCTGTTGGGTATTGGCAGGAACGATGCCTGCATTGGCTCAGAAATCTCCTAAAGACAAACGTCCTAACATTGTGGTAATTCTCGCCGATGATTTGGGATACTCGGATCTGGGTTGCTTTGGAGGAGAAATTCAAACACCCAATATTGATAAGATGGCCCAAAACGGGATAAGATATACGCAGTTTTATAATATATCAAGGTGTTGCCCAACCCGGGCATCGCTCCTCACCGGGCTATATAATCACGATGCGGGTATTGGCCACATGACTAATAAAAGAAATGAC
Organism: Niabella sp.; assembly: GCA_039593785.1. Taxonomy (GTDB): domain Bacteria; phylum Bacteroidota; class Bacteroidia; order Chitinophagales; family Chitinophagaceae; genus Niabella. Next base: position 3,077 of record JBCNOR010000072.1, read on the forward strand.
CAGGCATATAAAGGACATATAGGTAAGGATGCTGTAACGATAGCAGAGGTATTGAAAGATGCAGGATATAATACAGCTATGACGGGAAAGTGGCATGTGTCAAACACAATAACACAACCCACAAAGGAAGCCCAATTGAAATGGTTGAGTCACCGGGAGCAGCATCCGCTGTTTTCACCTGCAGACCAGTACCCGACTCAGCGGGGATTTGATAAATACTACGGCACTATATGGGGTGTGGTTGATTTCTTTGATCCGTTTAGCCTGGTGGAAGGTAGTAAGCCGGTCGAAAAAGTAGCGGATAATTATTACCATACCGATGCGATCAATGACAAAGCAGCTGATTATATCCGGGAAATGGCCGGAGAGGATAAGCCTTTTTTTCTATATGTGGCGCACAACGCACCTCACTGGCCATTGCAGGCTTTACCGGAGGATATTGAAAAGTATAAAAATGTTTACCAGCCGGGTTGGGAAGCGATCAGGCAATCCCGGTATCAGAAAATGGTAAAAATGGGTTTAATTGATCCGGCTAAGGTGCAATTATCGCCAAGACATCCTGCTAATCAAAGCTGGGAACAAAATCCACATAAAGACTGGGATGCCAGGGCAATGGCGGGTCACGCAGCGATGATTGACAGGATGGACCAGGGTATAGGCAGGATCGTAGAGGCGCTCAGGAAAACAGGCCGTCTCGATAACACGCTGATCGTATTTTTAAGTGATAATGGAGCAAGTGCTGAGTTTTGCGAACGCTATGGTCCCGGATTTGACCGCCCGGGCGAAACCAGAAGCGGCCAGCCCATTTCTTATGCAACAGATAAAACAGTGTTACCCGGACCTCAAACCACCTTCTTTTCAATTGGCCCCGAATGGGCAAATGTGGCTAATACGCCTTTCCGCCTTTGGAAGTCGCAGGCAACAGAAGGAGGTATCCATACACCATTGATCGCCTGCTGGCCGTCAGGTATCAAAAAGAAAGGCAGCATTAATACCGAGAGAGTAGGACATGTGATGGATTTTATGGCCACCTTCATCGAGATAGCCGGTGCTAAATATCCGCAGGTATACAAGGGTCAGTCTATTTTGCCTCTTGAAGGTAAGAGCTTTGCCGGATCTCTGAAAGGAAGTAAAGACCAGGGACACACCACTTTATTCAATGAACATGAAGGAGCCAGGTATGTACGGGATAACCAATGGAAGCTGGTGATGACCCAGGGACAAAAGAAATGGTCGCTTTACGATATTAAACAGGATCCCACAGAATTAAAAGACCTTTCGGAACAATTTCCTGGTGAGGTAAAACGCTTATCCGGAATGTGGAATGGCTGGGCCGATAAGCAACATGTTTTAAGAAATTAGGGCTGTAAAATTAAAAATGGATAGATCAGCAATTACTGCCTTCGTAACTTGCAAATGGAAGCGCTGTCCTTATTCGGGATGGGCTGCATAGCTCTTGCTGCAATGACCTGGTCCTAATGATTAGTTGCTGAAGGCAGTGCAGAACTTTGCGGGACTATGGCCTTTTTACTAATGTTTAAATAGGAATATCTTTTGAAACCGAATGTTTTTTTATCTGTTGTATGCCTGTTTGTAAACAGCATTTTATATGCTCAGCTATCTTCAAAACCTAACATTGTGATCATCGTTGCAGACGACCTGGGTTGGGGCGATGTTGGGTTTCATGACGCAGATATACGTACGCCTCACATCGATAACCTGGCGAAAGAAGGAGTTGTATTAAAGCGGTTCTATACTTCCCCCATTTGCTCACCTACCAGGGCTGGAATTATGACGGGGCGCTATCCGGAGAGAATGGGCTTAAGAGATAATGTAATTGCTCCCTGGCTGGATTTTGGTGTAGATAGCTCCGAAACATTTTTACCTCAGATGCTGGCAACCGCCGGCTATCGCAACAGGGCGGCAATTGGAAAATGGCACCTGGGGCATTCCAGGAAACGGTACCTGCCGTTAAGCAGGGGCTTTACCCATTTTTATGGTCATTATAATGGCGCTATCGACTATTTTACGCATAAAAGAGAAGGGGAGCTGGATTGGCATAACGACTGGAACACCTCTTATGACAAGGGCTATTCAACCGATCTTATAAGTGCGGAGGCGATTAAATGTATCAGGAAGTATAAAGAAGAAGGCCCGTTTTTCTTATATATAGCTTACAATGCGCCTCATGGTCCCTTGCAGGCAAAAAAAGAAGATTTGCTGAAGTATGGCTATGATCCTTCCCGGCCGGTATTTGGAAATGATGGTTCGCAAAAAGAACAGGGGCGGGGTAATACAAAAAGGCAAACCTATGCGGCGATGGTAACGGGTATGGATGAGGGCATCGGTCGTATTTTGTCTGCAATAAGGGAAGCAGGTATAGAGAGTAATACGTTAGTATTGTTTCAAAGTGATAACGGGGCAGAGCCTTCAGCGGGAGGTAGCAGCGGTGCATTAAGAGGTCATAAATTCCAAGAGTGGGAGGGTGGTGTAAGAAGCCCTGCTGTTATAAAATGGCCGAAAGCGATAAAAGGGGGCTGGACGAGCGAACAGCTTTGCGGGTATATTGATATTGCGCCTACTATCTGTGCTATTGCGGGTGTTAGTGCCAGTCCTTCAAAAGAATATGATGGGATCAATATTGCTTCTTCTTTACTCGATAAAGGCAGCAATTTATCGAGGCAGTTCTACCTGGGACATGGCAGCATTATCGTGGATGATTGGAAGCTGGTTAAAGCCGGCGGTGGTGCTGGAAAAATAAGTGAAAAAGAAGATTTCCTTTTTCATATCGTTAAAGATCCTCTCGAAAAAAACGATGTAAAGGATCAGCACCCCTTACGATATAAGGAAATGCTTTCTGCTATTCAACCTTATCAGGAAATAAAATCTGCTGTAAAAGTTCCGCCTTACGGCCAGGGCAGAAAGACCTTTAAAGCGCCACACGAATGGAATGTTCAGGCTGAATGAATCTATTGACTACTCATCCCCGGCCAGCTTGTACGGCTGATGGTGAAGAATAGCAAAAATAGCGTTGTTGATAGGGTTTAAATCAATATCGAAATTATTGCATAGCAAAATAATCAACCGGTCTTCATTGACTATATAGGTCATAAATGAACGGAAGCCGTTAATGGCGCCCTGGTGGAAAGCAAACTGAACTTCATGATTTGATCCAGGTAGCGTAAACCTTGTTATCCCGATGCCGTATCCATATTTATCCATATAGGGTTGCATCATTTTACTCCTGCTTGCGCTGCTAATAAGCTTATCTCCGAATAAGGCCTTATTCCATAACCAGAGATCACCGGTAGTAGAATATATACCGCCTGCCGAAAAAATACAGGACAACATGTCGATGTAGTCTGCATTAAAGTAGGCATTATCTCCAAAGTTGTATCCCCTGGCACGGTTCGGGATGAGCGCATCTTTATTTTCCAAACCTGTATGCCGCATACCAGCAACGTTTAGAATATTCGCTTGCAGCACCTCTTCATAGCTCTTGCCGGTAACAGCTTCAATAATAGTACCCAGTATATAGTAGCCCGTATTGGAATACTTGTAGGCTGTGCCTGGTTTTGATATAAGGCTGTCTGCACAGAATTGCTCAATAAATTCACGGTGCGTATATGCCTGTTTACAGAACTGCTCCAAAAAACCAGTTTTCTCAGTATATTCCGGAAGTCCCGAAGTGTGCGTAAGCAGTTGATGTAAGGTGATACTGTCTCCCCAGGGTTTTGGATAATAGGGCAAATAGCGGCTTATAGGTGCGTTGAGGTCGAGCCTGCCCTTCTCCACCAGCTGTAGTATCAATACTGCAGTGAATTGTTTGGTTATAGATGCAATACGAAAACGGGTCGGAGGTTTATTAGGGATCGAATGCTCCCGGTCAGCAAAGCCATAGCTTTTCTCAAACAGGGGGGTGTTCTTTTCCACAACCAGTACATTGCCGTTAAATTGGCGGGCTTGTACGAAAGAATTTAATAAGGTATCTATTTGTTTTTGATATTGCTGGGCCTGAACTGAAACAGTGCCGGTTATCAAAGTAGCTAAAAGAATATACAATCTAACCATGATACTTTTTCGATTTGATTACAATATCAGTGATCAAATATAAGCTATCTGCAGTGGAATATTTACCAGGGGTATTATTTGATAGATTGAGATGGAAGGCGCTTGCCCTGCTGCTATTTGCATGCACGGATATGCATAAGTGTATCTGTATTCAATAGTAGCCTGCAGAAGCGGCAACAGTTTTTTAAATATGGATACTGCTTAAACTTCTACTGCGACTTTAGCGTATTTGTTGCGGTAGTCTATAGGCGTTAGCCCGGTTACTTTTTTGAACGTATCCCTGAAAGCTTTGGTATCAGTGTAACCTACATCAAACATTACTTCGCTCACATTTTTCCTGGATGCTTCGAAAAATCGTTTGGCAGCTTCTATACGCACCCGCTGTATATATTCCAGCGGCGTATTATTAGTGGCCTGGCGGAATCTTCTTTCGAAAGTCCGGCGTCCCGAATTGACAATGGCGGCCAGCTCATCTATCACGATCTTTTCAGTATAGTTTTTTTCGATGTAATCCTGAACTTTTATGATCTCTGCATCATGATGTGTTTTTTGTCCTTTGAATATGGCAAATACGGCCTGGCTGTTCCGGTCAATATCTAATGCAAAATTTTTAGAGATGAGTATTGCAGTTTCACGATCAGAATATTTCTCTACGAGGTATAAAACAAGATTCCAGAGGCTGCTGGCGCCGCCGCTGCTGTATATATTTCCAACTTCGGTAATAATGGCGCCATCTACTACTTCTATTTCAGGGTATCGTGTCCTGAATTCATCAAGGTAAGCCCAATGAGTCGAGCATCTTTTACCGTTCAGTAGTCCCGTTTCTGCCAGCAGGAAAGCGCCTAAACAGAGGCTGGCAACACTACAACCTCTTTCATATAATTGCCGGAAATAGGGGATGGCTTCGCTATTCAGTTGAATGCCTTCAATAAGATCTCCATATACAGGCGGGATAATTAATAAATCGGTCGCAGGCACATCACGGAGCAGGAGGTCTGTCTTTATAGTGTACTCGCCATCGTTGGCCGATACAAATGGCGTAAGACCGGCATATTCTACCTCGAAGATGGCATCTTTCCCTAGGGTAATCAGGAAATCATTTGCTGCCTTGAACGCCCGGTACGGCGGTGTTACAGCTTCAATGACGCCCTTCTCCGGTGCAAAAACGGTTACTCGCATATGCTAAAGTTCTTAAAATAAAGATAATAATTGCCTGTCACTTTTCCCCCGCTAAGTTGTCGTGTTTATACAACATCGGTTCAGCCTATTTAAATCAACTTTGTGTTAAAGAAACAGATGTAGATGATGTATTATGGAAAAAATTGTATCAATCCGACTGTGAATTTATTTTGTAAAGAAGTTTTGCCGGCAACCATTGGGAGGTATTGTTTATGGACATGGGTATGTTTACGGGTTAAGGGCGCTTAATAAAGATTAAATCAATTCAATGTTGTATGATGAACCAGGTTTTGCAGTGTACCTTTCTTTTAATGGCAATTGCAGCCAGGCGTTCCACTACTATAAAAATTGTTTCGGGGGATTATTAACCATACAAACCCTGGCAGATACACCTGACGGCATACTGATGAATGAAAGTATGCGGAAGGCGGTTGTTATAGCCCGGCTAAAGAATAAGTACTTTAGCCTGGTGGGTACTGATCTGACAGATGAGGGGAGCATTGTTGCCGGTAACAACATAAGCATCCTGATCGAATGTCACTCCTTTACAGAACGAACGCAGCTGATCAATAAGCTCATTAACAGGAATTTTTGTTCAATCGAAAATACCAATCCCCTGGTTCATATTGTGGATCCCTATCGTATCAGCTGGATACTCAGCGTGGATGATTAAGGCCATAAGAAATTAAAAAAGAAGGTAGTTCTGCCCAATAACTCTTCAGCCAGCTATATACTTTAGTAGCATCTGCCACCCACGGATTCCAGCGTTAACTCTGTTTCTCATTATCTCCCCGGTGAATCTCTTAACTGCAAGGCTGAAGACGCAAGGAAGTTACCGCCTGGGTAAAATTGTTGTACGGATATAAGCATGCGTTGATGCTGAACCACCTTTTATACAGCTATTAAAAAGAAATTTTGTAGCCATTAAAAAAATGTCCGTAAAATACTATACTTTTGTCCACCAAATAAGTAGACTATTGTTTTAATGGCTGTAATTTTTAAAAAGAGGCAAATGATACGGTCTGGTTTTTCCATGGTTAATAAGGAAGACAAGTTCTTGTTTTCTTTTAAGGACAAATCTTTTTTTGTAAACAATCCCTGTTGTTGTACAACCCGAAATGGTCGTATCAAGATCTTTATGTCCAATTAGATTGATCGCTTTTAATTCCTGATATGATGACGTTCCATTCAGGGACGTTTGACTGTATTGCAGGTGGCTGCCTGCGTATTCTGAATAACAACGCTTCTCAATAATATGTATTGAGGTGGCCTGTTATTCCGGGGCATTTCCCTGCTGTTCTATAGACAAATTATATATACCGAAAATGAGAAAATTAGTAACAATTGTAATTTTTACGATCAGCTTTTTAGTGGCCCAAATGGCTCATGCGCAATCGGGCGGACGCGTAGTTGATTCACTGACGCGTCAACCTCTTATCGGCGCTACAGTCAGTATCCCGGGCTCAGGGCAACAGGTGACAACAGGCAATACCGGTGCATTTAATTTTGATGCAAAAAACCATACACCGTTTCGCGTACAGGTAACATTTGTAGGTTATCGTGCCAAAGAGGTTGTCCTTACAGGGCCCGATACAGAAATTGCACTTGCACCCCTTGCAGGTAACCTGGATGATGTGGTAGTGGTGGGTTATGGCTCACGCAAACGAAGTGATATAACCGGGGCAGTGGGTACTGTAAGAGTTGATAATGATATCAGTGCCCGCCCTAACGCAGAGTTTGGCCAGGCGCTTTATGGCAAGGTAGCAGGCGTGCAGGTAATATCAGGTTCGGGTCAGCCGGGTGCATCCTCTTCTATACAAATAAGAGGTATTAATTCTGCTTCGGCGGGCAGTGCTCCTCTGATTGTTGTTGATGGTTTGCCTACTCCCAATTACGACCTGAACCTCATTAATAGTAACGACATTGAATCGATTGATATCCTTAAAGATGCAGCTTCCTCCGCAATATACGGATCTCGAGCGGCTAACGGGGTGGTTTTGGTGACTACCAAAAAAGGGAAGGCGGGCCGTACAAAAGTGGAGCTGAACTATGTAGCCGGCCTGCAAAATGTAATAGACAAGGTGGACGTGATGAACAGCGCCGAATATGCGCAGGCTGCTATTGATGCGGCTCAGAATAGCTGGGTGCAGAAAGGTGGTGATCCTAACGCGCCTAATACCATAGAAGCCCGCGGGCAGTATAAATACACATGGCCTACTGCGCTGGAACACCCTGAAACACTACCCAATACCGACTTCCAGGATGCCATATACCGCAGAGCACCTGTCCACCGGGTTAACCTGAATGTATCCGGGGGCAGTGATAAATCAACTTTTTATTTATCCGGCGGATATATCGATCAAAAGGGAATTGTTTTAAATTCCAATTATAAAAAATACAGCCTGACGTTAAAAAATGTGACCCGCCTTAGCAACTGGCTGGAAATAGGTGGCCTGGCCACGGTAAGCTATGATCATGAAACACAACCTTATTACAGGATATTTGAATGGGCTGCCCAGTATCCATCTATATACCCGGTATATAGTGCCAATGGTTACCTGGGGGCGCCTAATAATCAACCGGGCTTTGAAAAATATAACGCCATACTTTTCAGGCCGCAAAACGGGCACCCTTTATATCGCATTACTGACGATATACAACAAAAAAGATTAAATGCCATTGGCAATTTATATGCGCAGCTACAGCTGGCGCCAGGTCTTAGCTTTAAGACTGCTTTTAATTATTATCTCAATCGCATTGACAGCAGCAATTACCAGGCGGTAGATCATCAGCTGGGAGCGGCTTACAATACCGAAGGTGTTATGACAGTAAGCGGTGTGAACATCATTAATTATACCTATCAGAACCTGCTGACTTATGATAAGAGCTGGAATGACCATTCAGTAAGTGCGCTGCTTGGAACCGAATACAATTATAACAACTGGCGCTATAATGTACAGGAGCGTCGTGGTTATGATAACGATCTGCTGCATGCATTATCTGCAGGCCGAACAGTTTTTCAGGCCAATGATAACGCGGCAGTAAGTAAGCTGATTTCCTATTTCGCCCGTTTAAATTATGATTATAAAGGTAAGTACCTGCTATCAGCAAGTTTGCGTCGTGACGGATCTTCAAGATTTGCACCTAATAATAAATGGGGCTACTTTCCTGCCGTATCGGGAGGCTGGATTATATCACGCGAGGACTTCTTTGATAATACCGGTGTTGTTAATAACCTGAAGCTAAGAGCCAGTTATGGGCTTACCGGTAATGACCGCTTTGCCGACTACAAATGGATCGGTATTATTACGCAGGGCCGAACCGCCTTTGGATCAGGTCTTGCTACCACCTACTATCCATCCAGTATTACCAATCCTGATCTGAAGTGGGAGCGTACCCGGCAGCTGGATATTGGTATTGACCTGGCGTTCCTGGGCAACCGGATTACGCTGGAAGCCGATTGGTACCGGTCTACCTCCGACGGTTTATTGCTGGATGTGCCGGTTCCGGTAGTGTCTGGGTTTACCAGCGTTTTTAAAAATATTGGTAAGCTGGAGAACAAAGGATGGGAAGTGAACTTAGGTACGCAGAACCTTACAGGTGCATTTAAATGGAGCACGCAGTTCAATATTTCCGCCAATAGGAATGAGGTGCTGGCATTAGGAGCAGATAATGCGCCCATGGTGTTTACATCGGCTGCATTCAGTGGCATGCAGAAAATTAATATAGTAGGTCAGCCGATCTTTAACTTCTATGGTTATCAGTATGGTGGCGTGTATATGAACCAGGCGCAGATCGATGCGGATCCGGCTCACTATGCTACAGCTACGCCCGGTGATGGTAAATATATTGATGTAGATGGAAATGGCGTTTTGAATGCGGATGACAGAACGATTATCGGGAACCCGCAACCAGACTTCATTTGGGGGATTACCAACAATTTCTCATATAAAGGATTTGATCTGAGCTTCCTGTTCCAGGGGGTGCAGGGTGGTGAGCTGTT
>JBCNOR010000073.1:0-12387 GCA_039593785.1 Niabella sp.
GGTTTTATTATTTAACCATTAAGGTATTGAGGTACATTAAGAAAAAGGGGTTAGCCAGAAGCGCAACCTTAACTAATCTTAACTCCTTAATGGTTTTATTATTTAACCAAGGTATTGAGGCGCATGAAGAGAGAGGGTTTGGCCGGAATCGCAACCTTAACTAATCTTAACTCTTAATGGTTCTATTATTTAACCATTAAGGTATTGAGGCACATGAAGAGAAAGAGTTTAGCATGAATCGCAACCTTAACTGATCTTAACTCTTAATGGTTTTATTATTTAACCATTAAGGTATTGAGGTGCATTAAGAGGGAGGGTTTAGCCGGAATCGCAACCTTAACTAATCTTAACTCCTCAATGTTTTATTATTTTAACCATTAAGGTATTGGGCGCATTAAGAGGAAGGGGTTGCCCGGAATCGCAACCTTAACTAATCTTAACTCCTCAATGGTTTTATTATTAACACACTTAAACCGTCCAAACGAATTCATCATTAACTGCATCCAGTGTAATGGTTGTGCCGGGCGTTAACTCACCGGCAATAATTTTTTTCGACAAGGGTCTACGTACCTGCGACCGTATAGCCCCATGTAAAGGACGCGCTCCATACTCGGGGGTAAATCCAAGCACCGCTATTTTACTTTTCGCTTCTGGTGTGATCGTTAATGATATTTGTTGCTTTTCAAGCGCTGCATGCAGATCCTTCAGGTTGATCTCCAGGATACGTTCTACCATCTGCTGGGTCATAGGTGCAAAAGGAACGATCTCCGTTAAACGGCCTAAGAACTCCGGGCGGAAATGGTTGCCCATAGTGGTCAGCAATTGTGAGTGATCAGGTATCTCGCCTTTATTGAAGGAATCTACTACAAACTTGCTTCCTATATTAGAAGTAAATATGATGAGCGAATTGGAGAAGTCACCCTCTTTACCCAGTTTATCGTGCAGCTTACCTTCATCGAGTATTTGTAAAAACAAATCAAAAACGGAAGGGTGCGCTTTTTCAATTTCATCAAACAAAACTACAGCATAAGGCTGCTGTCTAATTTTATTCACCAGCAATCCACCTTCTTCATACCCTACATAGCCGGGTGGCGCTCCATATAATAAGGCTGCAGAATGTTCTTCTTTAAACTCGCTCATATCAAAGCGAATGATATTGCTGGCATCCTGGAAAAGGAAATCTGCCAGGGATTTTGCCAGCTCTGTTTTACCGGTACCTGTTGGTCCTAAAAAGAAAAATGACCCGATAGGCTGACCTGCTTTTCCAAGTCCTGAACGTGATTCCAGGATAGATTCGCTGATCACTTTCACTGCGTGATCCTGGCCCACCACCCGCTGCGACAAAATATCCCTGATATTCAGGAGGCGCTCTTTTTCCTGCGCCTGAATTTTACCAAGCGGAATGCCTGTTTTATCTGCAACAATAGAGATCACATCATGCTTTTGCAATTCTGTTCGTTGCTCCTGCACCAACGGCTCTAATATTTCATATACCTGGTCTAAAAATCCGGTCACTTTCTCAGCTTCCTTCATTTGCAGCGGATCGTCGGAAGAAGGAACCGAACTCCATACAATAGGGCTCATACCACTTTTTAACTGATGGTAATGCCATTGATACTCTGCCACATCCGTATCAGATACTTCTTTGAGCTTCTCAAACTCTTCTTTGCGGGCGGCTAATGTAGTAGCGCCCGTATCTGTAGCCAGCCTCAATGCCGCCATGGATCGATCTGCCAGGTCAATCGCAGCATCGGGTAAACGACGATCTTTGATATAACGTTTTGCCAACCGGATAGATTCATGTAAGGTTTCGTCATCTACATTGATCTTATGGTGTTGCTCATAAAGCGGCATTACCACTTTCATCATCCTGAACGCCACGGTTGGTGAGGGTTCTTCTACATCGAGTATTTCAAATCGTCTTGCAAAAGCCTCATCGCGTTCGATATTTTTGCGATATTCATCTACGGTGGTAGCCCCGATAATAGTAATGGTTCCCCGGGCCAGCTCCGGCTTAAGCAGATTAGCCGCACCGGCAAATGGGCCATTCTTATCTAATAGCACATGTATCTCGTCTATAAATAAAACCGCCTTATCAAATTCTTTTATTTCGGTGATCACCGATTTCAGGCGCTCTTCGGTTTCTCCTTTGTAGGAAGCACCTGCCGCCATTGCGCCGTTATTCAGCTCAAACAATTTGGCATTCTTCAGGAAGGCCGGCACTTTGCCCGCGGCAATAGCCAATGCAAATCCATCAACAAGGGCAGTTTTACCGACGCCTGGCTCGCCAGTAAGAATAACATTGGGTTTGCTGCGCCTGCACAAAATCTCCGCCATCATCCTTACTTCCTGCTCACGCCCTATGATGGGATCCAGTTTCCCTTCAAGAGCCAGGCGGGTTTTATCTACGCAATATTTTTGCAATGCTTTTTTGGAAGCAACATCATTATTCTTTACACTTCCCCCAAGGTTATTATTACTTCCTAATATTTGCTCGATATCTCCTCCCACTTCGGCCAGTCCTATCAGCTCTTCTCTTTTTACGGGGAAGGTCTTAAGCTGATCAAAAGAGAATACTACTCCCGGCGTACTGATGGAAGCCAGTACATGAAGCGGGGTAATTTCTTCCCCCTTCAGTTTCAGCCTGATATTATCAGCATCGTCCAGGATGGTTGCAATATCATCTGCCGGCGGGATCTCATCTTTAGGTCCCGGACTTTTGGGCATAGATTCAATTCTTACATCCGCCCAATCGGCCAGGTAATACATATCAATGTCTGCCTTCATCAACAGAGGATCCAGCTCTACATCGTCATGCAGGAGTGCCTTTAACAAGTGAGGCGCGGCATATTGAGCATGTATATTTTCTTTGGCGATGGCTTTGGATATAGCAATTGCTTTCTCAAGCGTTTTTGATAGTTGCATGGTTTAAAAATCAGGGGTTTTAGATAAACCAAATATACCTGTTTTTACCCTTATTACAATGCTTACAGAAGAAATACAATTGGTTTCCTGGTTCTTTTTGGGAGTCACCGTCATGCTCTTAATATCGCCCGATTTTTTGAGCTTTGCCAGCTTGGCACATAGCTCGTTAAATGTGGATGCCTTGCCATTTACGTTGGTATAAGTATTTAAATTACCATCACAGAAATACTTGGCAAAACTTGCTGCAGTTACTCTTTTATCCGCCACTCCATACAGCATGTATTTAAAATCGGTAATGGAGATTTCGGGAGCTTTCACCACAGGCGGCGGAGCAACAGGCTGTTCTGGCTCAGGATTCAACTGCTCTTCCAGGGGTTCTGTCTCCGGTTTGGTGTTGATCGGCTTACGTCCACCGCCCGATCTGGGTATAAGCGCCGGAGCGCCGGTTTGCTTAGGAGGATTTACAAAAATCTTTTTTACCAGTACCGCGTTATTATTACCATTAACTGTCAGTGTAATGGTTTTCCAGCCGGGTTGCCTGAAAGAATAAACAGGATTCTTTACATAAGCATCTACTTTTTCGTTTTCCCCAAAACGCCATTCCCATGCACTGGCATTTGCAGTAGTGTCTGTAAAACTGGTTGGCTTTCCTACCTCGGTAACTTCAGGGATGATGGCATGCGGCATACGCGACTGGTCTATCACTTCGGCCGCCTGCTGTACAAAGATGGTGGTTGTTTCCATACAACGGTCATCGATCTTTAGTGTCACCACATACTCACCCGGCCGGTCGTAGGAATGAACAGCAGAGTTCACTTCGCTATGGCTGGTTTCATTATCACCAAAATCCCACTCAAAGTCTTTATGCCCCGTTACATCTGCGTCAAACCTGATAAGGGTTCCCGTATATATCTTATTCGTTAACGTTCTTATCGCAAATTCTTTACAGGGTGTATAATTTTTATAGCGAACCACGAAAGCCATCGAGGCAATCACACTAATAACCAGGAAGGCTATGGTGACATTATCGTCGAGGCGAAAAGCCATGTATTGCTTTTTTTTCATCCGTATATTTTTTTCTAAGTTTAACGTACCCGGGAAAACAATAAAGCTGCCGGGCGCATATTCCATGCCTGTTTATAAAAAATTATCATTCTGTTTTGATCTTAGTTTGTACTTTTAATTATGCTGACAAAACCGATATCCGTTACATTAATTATTTTGTTATTGGCTGGCTGTACCGCGTTGAAAAAGAGCCCGCAACCCGACTATAGTCAATTCATTTATGAAAATGGTCCCGATGTAGCTGTTATTAACGACAGCACCAAAACACCTGATCAAATGGTTGTTAAAGTAACCGGTAGCGCACCCGACAAAGCGGTGAGCAGCCAGGAAGAAATACGTTTAAAAAACAAATACTCAGGTTACCTGAAAACGAAGCCCGAAAAAATAACGGATGTAAAGCTCTATGCATTTATTGACGACTGGCTACATACACCTTACCTATGGGCGGGCACTACCAAAAACGGCATCGACTGTTCGGCTTTTATACAAAGGTTATTCTCCGATGTGTACAAGATCCGTATTCCGCGCACATCTGTTCAACAGTTCTTTACACAGAACGTGGAACGCTTTACGGTAAGACCTGAACTTGCCAAAGGCGACCTGGTATTCTTCAGAACCCTGCCCGGCACTTATGTTTCGCATGTGGGCATGTACCTGGACAATAACATGTTTGTCAACTCCTCTTCTTCAAAAGGCGTAAGTATCGCCAGCCTTAATGATCCTTACTGGTCATCCAAATATGTAGGAGCCGGCAGGTTGATTGTTAACAAATCGGTTCGTGTAGAGTAATCAAAGAACTAAAGCGAGGTTTAATATGTACCCGCAGGATTAAGCAGGTTATTCAGGTTCTGCCTGCATGTGATCAATTCCTTCTGCGCATTTTCATATTCCATTTTTACTTTCTGAAAATCTTCGGGCATGGTACCCAGCTTGGCCACCTGGCTCATCGCCTCCTGGTAGCGCTGAAATACGTCAATAACACTCGCATTCAGGCGGCTGTACATACTGCTATCTTTATACTGCAAGGCTGTAAGCTCCCGTATTTTTTCCAGCGCCTGTGAATTAATATAGGCCTCATTTACGCCCGGCTTCCTTAGTGAATCAATCAGCGTGCGGGCTTCAATCATGCTATTGGTAAAACGCTCCTGCGCAGCTTCCCTTACCTTAAACTTTGCCAGTTGCTCCCGCATCATCCTGTTTTCTTTGGTAGGTACCAGTGTGTCAAAGTACACGGCCAGCAATATGATACCAACAGAAATAATAAAGAAGAATAAAAACTTCCAGAAAGCCTGTCTTCTCTCTTTTGCATTAATAACGATCTGCGCCATTGTTGCTTACTTTTTTAGGTTTAGTATCTATAATTTTTAATCTGCCAGGAAAAAACCTCTCCTTCTTGATTGTATATCTTCTTCGGGTACAATCAGCTGCTCCTTCACAAATATGCCGGTCTCTTTCTTCTTTCCAATATAATCCAGGGCAGCCAACGCATCGAAAAGCCCCAGTATCAATCCGCAGAAATTAGAGCATTTTAAAATACCGGTATGGATATTTAAATGATCGTAGCGATAGTTACAAACTTCAGCAATCTCATCTTCCAGCTCACCCTGTTTTACATTGCACCATTCTGTAAAATAATTGATCATCTCTTCCTTAGAGGTACCTGCGTAAATGTCGATTGCATTTTTAATATTTCTCGCAAGACCCGATACCATTGCAATCAGCTGAATGGGAGGCGCATATCGAACCGTTTGCCGGTAAGTACCATATACATTGGAGATATAAGACAATACCTGTTCGCACAATTTTTTAACGGGTTCAATGATGTCATTAGACTGATTCTTTTGTAAGATCTTTTGAATAATCTGTAAAGCATTCAGCTCCAGCTTACCCAGGAACTGTTCGGTTTGTGCATGATGCTGTAATAAAAACTCATGACTGTTAACATTAGTACATGCGGGTATATAGTTCTCTATTAACAACACCGTCTGGTCCCTTACTTCCAATTTCCCCACGGGTAACTGAAAATCCCCCAGCGTGTTAACACTGGTTTCCTCTTCTTCTAATAAGAGCACCGAATAAGCAGGCCGCAGAAAAGGTAAACGAACAGGTTGCTCTTCGGGGTTGGCAGCGCCCGTAGGTTCGGGATTATAGGGATCAACCGACAACACGATGTAAAAAGACCTGCTTTTGTCTTTCAATAAACTAAAGGGGATGCTCAGTCCAGGGATCTTTGCAGACAGCGGGTTGGCCAGGTCAACTTCATCCGAATTGAAGTCGATGATATAGCCGCCCCTGGTAATAGCCAAACAGGACATAA
This sequence comes from Niabella sp., assembly GCA_039593785.1. Taxonomy (GTDB): domain Bacteria; phylum Bacteroidota; class Bacteroidia; order Chitinophagales; family Chitinophagaceae; genus Niabella. The sequence goes on from JBCNOR010000073.1 coordinate 6,308, forward strand.
TACGGATATTAACATGGTTGGCATTATCTACGCTTAACCAGATCTTAGAAGATGCTGTATTGCCTTTAAAAGGCAGGATGCCATAATTATGATCGTTTAAAAAAGAGGTATTGCCCATCGCCTGCTGATAGGTGCTGGCGTTGCGCTCGGCAATAAAATGGGTTTTATTGATCTTCATCCCATTGATCCAATTCACTGGTTGATATTCTCCCGGTCTTTTCATTTCTTTTATGTTTTTATATATTGAACGACATTATACCTCCGTCATTACGCTGCTTATCAGGATACACGGATACACATAATGATATCGTTCTCTCTTATATGATTGGTAAATATGGTTCGTTCTGAATCGATGTATTTGGTGAACAAAGTATACCATTTGGGCTTTTTAAAGAATATCCAACCCGAAGGCATACCGGTTTCATTAGTATAAGAGATCGTGGCATGCGGGTGGCGCTCATTGTAATCATTGATAAAATAAAAAAACAACTCTCCGAAATCCATATCCGACGGGGCTTTTGCCCGGAAGTTGGTATAATGCTTATCGTTTTCTTTTTTCAAAAACTCAAAGCTGATCACCAGGAGGTTCTTCAGTTTTTTTTCATCAGGCTCCGCCGTAGCCGCCTGCAAAGGATAATGCCATTGCTTCAATATCTTAAACGGAATAGCAATAGCCGCTTTATAAGTATAGTAAACAAACAGGGGAATAATAAAACTCAACGCAGCACCCAACATCGCCAGGTCCATTTCATCGCGGCTAAAATAACGATACACCATCATAAAACACAAACCGCCCGCGGCTGCTATCACCAACGTAAAAATAACTTCAGCCCAAAAAGTTCTTTCGTTAACCCATTTCTGATACTTATAAAGTGTAAATACATGCAATACGCCTAAACCAATAAAGAGCAACTGGAAGAAAAGAAAGTACTGCGTATAACTCTCAAACATGCGCAGCGCAATAAATAACCCGGTAATGGCAAAAGCCAATGCGTATAAGAGCAGGTACCATAAACACGGCTTTATAAAAGGCTTTATGCTCCCCCTGATGCGGGAAATAATGATGCCCGTTACCACTGAAAGACTGACCAACCCAATACCCAACACCGAAAGTATGCCCCGCATTGATTGAGAAAACCAACTATCCATTTGTAAAGCACTATTATTGATCAATAAAATTTCTATCATATTACATAACAGATGAATAACCCAATATTATTTCGTCATCTTCAGCAAAACTCATTCCCTGGGTCTTGCTGTCGATTGTTATATCAATTTCTATATCAGCCTCTACAGGCGCAAAAAAATTATTAAAGGTCCTGATCAATACTTCCTTGCGGCCTGCTTCTATATAGTCAATAACACGACTGTTTTTTAGCGGACCTATCCTGTAGGAAAGATTAGGATACTCTTCCATAAATTCATTACCGCAGATCATATAATCACCCAGTGGCTGACTACCTAAGCCCATATCCCAGTCGCCTTCTGCCAATGTTGGTACCGGTTGCTTTTGTACGATTGCTACTTCTTCTTTCAATAGTACCCTCAAACAGGATTCCATCAACGGGATATTTCCATTGATGATATGAGCATACGGAAATAACAGTAAAAAAGAAGCCACTTCATGCACGCTAAAACTTGTTGGCAATCCCCAGAATTTCAAAAAATATAAGCTAAGGGTTTTATTCCGCAGGGTGTCCAGCAGGTCTAATTCCTCGCGTTCCAATTCCATCTGCTGATGAAAAAAAGCATTCTCAAAAGGCTGAAAGAATTTACGTGCTTCTTTTTCTTTCACCGTATTCTTCTTATACCGCGTGATCATTTCTGAAACGCCCGAACGTTGCCTGAACTCACTGGTGTCGGGTTGATGAAATAAAGCCTCCGGCAGCATATCGTAGAAGCCAGACCGGGAGAGCTCTATTTCCAGGTATTGCCGGTACCATTTATCTTCCGCTACAGAAGCCCCGTATATATCTTTGGTGAACTCGCGGTAAAAGAAACCATTATGACTCACAACAAATCCCTCGTCGATGAGGCCATTTTCACGCAGGTGGTTTAGTAAAACTTCGGCCCTGACGTCAGTTCCGCGTTTTTCCAATACACCCAGTAATTCATATAGTTGCTCTTCTCTTATCATACAGCAACAGTATTGTTCATTGTTGATTTGATGAATACCCTGAAAGGTATAAAAGCCATAGACCTTTCGTCTAATTGCAGGGCAATGTCTTTCTCCCAGTTAGCCAGTTCACCACTATCCTTTGCATCCTCATAGCTTTTACGATCTACAGTGATGGTTACATCTATTGTCTTTTTAAACCCGCTGCTGTTTTCGGCCGATATCATAAAACCCTTTGAAATCGACACCTCACGTACCCGATTACCTAAAGTTAGCTGGCAATAGAGTTTAATATCCTCCCTGCTCATTACCCGGTCTTTGGTAAGCAATGCATACTTATACGCCACTACGCTGTCTGTCTGGCTCAACCTGTTTTTCCCTCCCTGCGTAGGGGTTAATAAAAATGCTGACGAAGCTTTTACCGAACTGGTTCGATAAGACTGAAGCCGCGTACCGGCTCTAACGCCATTTGCGGCGGCACCATTGGTGCTCCAATAAGATATATACAGGAAACGGGAATCTGACTGCTTGTTGTTCCTAACCATGAGGTAGGGTGTAAAAGATGCGGGATTCCCTTTCGTTCCGGCCCCTACGAGTTGTTCTATTTTAGTAATGGATTGCTGCAGGTTTTTAACTTCCTGTGCAATCAGGTCTTTACCTATATTGGAAAAAGCCGCGCTTTCATCTCTTAATAACTGCACCAGGTTTTCTATTACCATCTGCGCATCACGTTCGTCAAATCTGCCTGCACCTCCGTTCCGCACCACAATACTCAGGCCCGTCTTTTCTACACCTTCCTGCTCTCTCACGTGCAGCTTTCTTCCGTTCTCATCGGTAATAGCATCCATATCAAAAAACTGGTTTTCTTCTGAAAGAAGCGGGATCACGTTCATCATTTCCTGCAGGCGATAGGACACTTCATGCAGGCGCCTGTTGACAACGGGAAAGGCATTGGCAAAAACACTCACTTCTTCCAGCATGGCGCCGGTAATATTCTCGGGGAAAACAATTTTGATCCACCTTAATTTTTCATTATCCAGGCTATTGACGGCAGGACCAAATACTTCCTTCAATTCTTCGGGGGGTCTGGTATCCTGGTTGATCATCCTCCCCGGAGCCTCCACCAGGGAGATAAAGTAGCTTTCATGCTGTTGCTTTACCAGCTTCATAAACTTATCGGAGATGCTGGCCTGCTGGTGAATAATTTGCTGTGCATACCAATCGGCATTGGTATCCGGTAAACGATTATATCCTTTACGCGTAACTGCTGTATTGCCGTCTATTTGCCACTGCGTATTTTTCAACTGGTTGTAAAAAATATCTTTATGAATTTCGCTGCGATACTGGAAATAAAACTGGGTATTATTCAGATTTACGTGCGGATGATCCAGGGCAATCCAAAGTGTGGCATTAGGCAAATACTGTTGGTCATTGCCCATTGCAACCAGCTCTTTGGTAATACTATCCGACGTGTAACGGAAGAACTTGTTACCTGCGGCCAGGTATTTTACCGAACAGGCATTGATAAAAAAAGCATCGGCAGGTGTAAAATAAATATCAACATTAGCACTCCCCTCTTGCCCCATTGCCAGAGGCTGTGTTACAAAAAACTGTTCCCTTGGTGAAAGTATTGCTGTATCATCCAGGCTGTTGGCATTTAATATGGCCGAGGCCTGTTGCGGCCCTGTGAGTACATCCGGGGCCAGTAATTGCATAATACGCTCCATTACCCTGGTACGCGAATGATGGATCTCGTTGGACAAGCGTTCCAGCTCTGCCGCATTCACCGACATCAGCAGGTTAACCAACGGATCGAAGCTGGAAGTATCTTCCGTCTCCGGGTAGCCCCATATCCTGGCTGCATGATGCAACATCCTGTTTCTTATATGCTCCCTGCTTTCACTCATATTATATTAGTTATAGGCCAGGGGACTAACAAAAAAGCTATCCCTGTAAACAATGTTTTCATTGGTGGCCACCACCACAGCTGTTATTACAAAATCAAGTTTTCGCTTCATGCGGGGATCAGTGTTCCTGTCTGGCACTTCTTCCTGCATCACGTTCATTTCAACCTTTACTTTTTCAATACGGCTTTCGTATTTGGCAATGGTTGAGGTAATAGACCTGAGTATATTTTCTTTTTGTTTATTCCGGTATGATACATTGTCGAAGTCTTCATCCCATAAACTGCTGCCATACTGAACATCACTTAGCAGCTCCCCGAAGGAAGTAGTAAGTATTAAGTGCAGATGATGCGCTATAGATTCTTTTTGATTACATTTTGGCAATATTTTCTTTGCCGTAATGCTCCCCAGATCAAGCGGTAGCTTGTAATAGTTTTGAAAATTCATATCCCGGCATTTTCAATAAATGGTACAATGCGATTAGCCAGGGTCAAAAGATATTTTCTTGATAGGTAAACGCGAAACAATAAATCTCGTATAACAAATATGGTTATTTTTTAAGTTTTTCCAAGCGCTTTTAGTTAATTTTTACCAAACGTTAATAATCAACTCACTACACCTCTACTACAATTATTGTGCTAAAATTTCAATATCATCTGCCTTTACCCATCCCTCTATTTTGTAGGATTTGTTTACGGCACTTTGAAATACCCCGTAATAATAGTTGCCCGCCTTTTTTATCGCATGCAGCTTATTTCCTTTCGATAAGAACTTATCACCCAACACGTTTCCCCCGGGTTGCTCAAAAAAATAGGCTTTTGCCGTAACTATTTTCAGCCAAAGATCTACCGTCTCATAGTTCGCTTTATTGTCCACAATAGGTGTCTCCTGTTTCCGGGGTGTAGGTAGTGGTATAATAGCGGCCTGGTCTGCAACAGATGCATGGGATAAGGGCGGAGTTTCGGGCAGGTTTTGATTAGTAAGCCCCATCCAAATCAGGATCGCCACGATAAGGGCACCACCTAAAAGAAAATGGACTGTGGCATTCATCCTTTTCATCTTTAGCCGGTCCTCTATCACCGTAACATTCCTTGCTGCCTTAATATAGGCCTGTTTCGCCGATATATAAACCGGGGCCAGCTTCTGTATCGACGCCGCAACGGAGGCAGCATCGCTCTCCCCGCCGGTGGGTTCATTACCAGGAGTATCCGTATTTGCTGAAGCAGCAGGTCTCAAGGCAGCCTTCCTGGCTTCATCGTATACCAGGTCATATTCCGCCCTTACTTCTGGGTCTTTCAACACTTCGAATGCCTCATTTATTTTTTTAGACCATTCTTCGAAATAAGCGTCTCCTACATTTTTATCGGGATGGAATTTGAGCAGCAGTTTCCTGTAAGCAGTACGTATCTGGTCGGCTGTGGCAGACCTGGGCACGCCCAGGATTTCATAATAATTTTTTAACGTTCCGGGCATATCAGCAATCTTTCAATTTTATCACCCTTTGATTTTCTACCACTACCTGCGTTGAGGTCCCCGACTGCTCCTGTTCTTTATAATACCAGTTTTCATCTCCTGTCTGATCATTGGTCTTTTCTATGCGTTGCGGATGTCCCCAGGCCATGGTGAGAAACGTAGCAGGCATTCCTATATTCACAACACCGTTCCTTATATGTTCAGAATAGGGCTCTTCAAACTGTTCATCAATCAGCTGAAAAATTTCTCTTTCGATATGATTAAAATCCTCGCTTGCTTCAGATAAGCGCTGCCTGGCGGGCAACAGTTCTTTTTGGGCCGCCTGGTAGGCTTTCTTTTCATTTTTATTCTTCTGGCAGATATATAAAATATACATCAACACCAGAACTAACGCAACAACCTGTACAGTGATCATGGAGCGTAATATTGAATTACATAGCTCACAGCAAATTCATAGCCAAAGTGATATTTTTATTAAATAATCATAATACTTTTCGGAATTAAATAATTGTTAGCCTCAATTATTATATTTACACTATCGCTATTCAATCATTCGTTGACCTACATCCTGATGAAAACATGAGATC
>JBCNOR010000074.1:0-12383 GCA_039593785.1 Niabella sp.
ATCGCGATCTCGACGGTGATCTCGGCGTTCAACTCGCTGACGCTGTCGCCGGCGCTGTCCGCGATCCTGCTGAAGGGTCATGGTGACAAGGAAGACTGGCTGACGCGCGTGATGAATCGCGCCTCGGCATAGGGTTTGTTGTCGACACCGATCGCGGCGTAGCCGACGTGAATGACAAGGGGATCCTGCGCCCAGGCAGAGGCGGATAGCAGGGTCAAGGCAACTGCTGCACCGGCGGCCAAACGGGAAATAATGGACAGTTTCATCATGATCGCCACTCCAGATGCCCGCATAGCGCTGGGTGCCCGCCCAGCCATCCAAAGAAATAATAAACGGACGCGCATTCTTTCCATACTGCGAGGTGATCTTTGCCACATCGGCCACACCATTCAAACCAAAAGAATAACCGGCTCCCACCCAGGCCACATCTGTTTTCAAAACACGAACACCAGCATCTCGCACTTCCTTTACAATATCCCGTTGCAATAAAGGACTGATGCCTGGCTTAGGATGCAGGTCGCTTTGTGTCCACAACCCTATCTCTACGCCATTTTTACGGGCATAGTCTCCAAAATTTTTAAGATTCAACACGTTACTATCTAAGGTTCCCGTTTGGCCATAGCCTGCGCCATATCCGTCATTGGGCAGCACCCAACCCAGTGGCATATCATTGCGTTTATAGCGGTCAATCACCGCTCTTGCCGAGAACTGGTAGTTATTGGCCAGCTCTCCGTTTAGCGATTCCCTAATACCTCCATTATCCTTTTGGCTTTCTTTATATTTCTTTCCATCTTCGAACAACACACCTGTTGTATCTTCCTTCCAGTAGTCGCGGTTATAGGCATTTAAATGTCCCTGGTAAAACGCAAATTTGGGCAACAGTACCGGGTTGCCGGTCAGCTGGTAAAAATCATTCAACAAGGCTACAGCTCCGTTATTCACCATAAAGAACAGGTCGAGATAATCGGTTTCATGATAAAGCGTCACAACACCCTTTTCCTTTAAACCAAAATCATATTTTCCCTTTTTAAAGGTATATGCCATTACCCCATACCCATTCGTGCTCCAGTAAAAAGGATTGGGAGATGCAACACCTCCATCCGTCCAGCTATTTTGGTTTTCAATGGCAATGGCTTTGCCCTTGTGAGAAAAACGGCCATTCTGTACACCACCACCATAGAAATATTCATCAGCAGCTTCCTTGAGTTTTACAGTTGCTTTGTTTGCTTCAAAGCTAACCGGCTCAACAGACTGTACTACTTTTTTTCCATCACTGGTTACTATTGAAAACTGCGAGGAAGCCTTGTCAAACCTTAGAGTGATGCTGCCGGTAGTTATTACAAATGATGGTCCCTGCTCTGTAAGAGATAATTTTGTAACCGGTTTGCGTGGCTGATCCACTAATATCTGCGCCGCCGGTTTGGCCGCAGGCGCTCTTGGTTGTTTTGCTGTACTGTCAATAAACAACCTGAAAATATGATCTGCATAAAAATCTATGATTATATGCCGGGCATTGTTAAGCTGCAGTTCTACAGTGGTGGGATTAACCGTTTTGGCCGAAGTAATAGCCGTATTACTGGTTTGTGCTGAACTAAAAGAGACAAAACCTACAGAGAAGAGGCTTAAAAGCGATAGGGTGTAAAAAACTTTCCGGAGCATAGTATGACAGATCGAAATGATTGAAACGCAAATAGCAAAAGTAATTAATGGTGCAGGCCATTTATCAATCTGCACAATCGTATGCGCAAATACAGATTAGCAATATACTAACACCCGGTAAAGCAAATAATTGCTATTTTAGTGCCTCAACTAAACAGTAATCAACATGAAAACAAAACAGCTGCTAACAGCAACCCTTGCAACCCTATGCCTTTACACCGCGCAGGCTCAGACCAACAGCACCAGCCAAACAGCATTTCAACGGGATTTTGCAAAAATTGATAATAATGATTTCCATAAAAGTGTTTTTACCAGCAATGCTGCAACTACTTTTAACTATAACGAGGAAAAATACCGCAAGTTCAAAAAACTTCGTACCGCTGGTATTATATTAACCAGTGTAGGAGCAGGGCTTATCATTGGAGGCACTGCGTTGATCATAGACGGCAATAACCAGAATGATGGTTATAATTTCAGAGGTGATTATTATGATGGCGACCTGACTGACGGCGATGGCAAAATTGTTGCAGGTGCTGTGGGAATTGCATTCGGAGCTCTTTCTGTAGGCGGCGGTATTACCATGTGGGTAATCGGCAACAAAAAAATGAAAAAATATGGCGGTGGCCAGATGTCCATTCAGTCTACCAAAAACGGGTTAGGACTGGCCTACAAATTTTAGAATTGGAACGAAATCAACAAAACAGCCCCTGGTTTCAACCATGGGCTGTTTTGTTGATCAATGATGATCATAACTTAAAACCCGTTTTAGCTTCCAGCGTCCGTTATCTATCAACCAAAGATGGGTAAAAGCTGCTGTGCCCGTATGCCTCCAGCCATTGGCTTCTTTTATATAAAACAGGTGTATGCCCTCCTGGATAGCGCCATATAAGACACCATTGTTATACATCGGGAATACCTTTAAACTGCTATCCACTAATTCGCGTTTGGGCTTGTAGTTCCCGTTGCATATATTTTTTTGAACCGATGCTATAAAAGCAGCTTTACCGTAGGAGGGACCACCCTTATCGTGATAGAACTCCAGGTCTTCGCTGATCAACGTATCATACGGAGCCAGGTTACACCGGTTAAATCCTATTTCAAAAACCAGGCTATCCCTTGTCTTTAATGCCGCGTACAATTCAGATTTGCGGCTTTCCTGGCCTTTAGCCATGCCCGCTAACATAACAATGCCAGACAATAGCAAGATCCTGATCACCGTATTATATTGCAAAAAGCTCATTATTCAGCCAGTTTCTTTTTTAAAGCTTCGATCTCCTTTTGCTTCTGGTCTAATTCCCTGGCCATTTCCTCTTTGCTCTTATTTTGCGAAGGGCTTTGGTTATACCGGTACACTTCAGCTGTATCAGTACCAGGCGGAGGGGGCGGTGGCGGCGCAACAGGTGGGATCGCTTTCGATGAATCTGTAGCAGTACTGTCGCCATCCCACCGGTAGTTATCATCGCCCGCCTTATTGCTGCTTTTCACAACATCGCTATCATCATCACTTCTCAGACTGCCATCGCTTTGCATTGTATAATCATTGTTAGATCGGTACCTCCTGATATTATGCGTAACATATCTTGAACTCCTTACCCGCCTCCTGCCGTTATTAAATTCCACATTTACGCTGCTCAGTTTGGAGAATACACTACCATCGATATTTATTTTCTTACCTACCGGAACCTGTATCAGTACCAACACATTTTGCGCCCTGTATTTGCTACCCTTATCTACGGCAAAACCAGCCGGCAGGTCCAACACGCTATCTGCAGCGCTCACTGTATATTTAATCTTTTTAGCCCGGTTTAAAGCATCCTCATCCGATTGCCCCATAGCTTGCTTTACAATGGTTACATGGTACAGGCTATCCTCACTTTTCTGGAAATCAAGATTAATAGTGGACAATTTCAACGTATCTGCCGTGAGACTAAAACCATCCAGCTCATTACCATTGTCGTTTAACCAGCCAAAATTGCCTTCATATACCAGTTCGGGCTGGCTTACTTTAAAGATCATCCTGCCATTAGAAGGTTGTTGTATAACAGCGTCCTCTTCCACCGATTCGTATCTTTTAAAATCAGTTGACATACTGGCCAGGAAAAACATCAGGCATATCCAGCCGATAGCCCATAAACCGCCGAATGTCCAGTTTAAATAATTACCAGGTGTGCGAATACTGATCACTCTTCTGATGAGCCAGATCACCAGCCCCACAATAGGTGCGCCTATAAAAAGGATCAGGGTACCCCAGCCCAGCATTTGCTGTGTTTCGCTGGTCCATAAGAAATTATTAACCGGCGCCCAGGCAAAACCGCTGAACAGGAAAGTAAGAAATACAGCCAGCAAAGACACTGCGATGATTCCACCAATAATGATGAAGATCGCTTTAAAGATCATTGCGATTGCATACCCGATACCACGCCCGCTTTTCTGCGCCACATAAGTAAACTCCCGCCCCAACTGCTTCCCCCTGGTTTGTCCGAACGCTTCAGCACGTTTACCAAAATTCTCCGCCGACTCCTGCACCTCTTTACCCCAGTTCTTCATACGCTCACCAAAATCGCCCATTGTATTTTGTACATTTTGCTTGATGGTATTGACATCAATATTCTGTCCGCGCATTTCCATTTTCTGGTAAGGCGTTAAAGCCTCCGGCAACACAATCCATAACACGATATAGATGAAAATAAAAGTACCGGTAAGGCCGCTAAAAATCAGGTTGGGAAAGAAAGTAAAATCATTGTTCCAGCCAAATACATTCACACCTTTTAAAATACTAATGATCAACGGCAATGCCAGTATACCACGTACTGTATTGGTATTAATATTAAAGTAGGCCGAGATGCCTCCCGCCACACCACCAAACCATTTATTATCCGGGTCACGAAACATTCTTTTCCCTTTATAACTATCAATACTGCGGGCTGGCAAAAAGATCCATAAAGCGATGTAAATAAAAATACCGGTACCAAAACCTCCAAATGATACAATAGCAAACAATACCCTTACCACGGTAGGATCAATGTTCAGCCAGTTCGCTATCCCGCTGCAAACACCACCCAATACTTTATTGTTGGAGTCGCGGTACAGGCGGCGTTTTTGGTTGAGCGTAAAGTTCGGGGTATATGCCGCGCCCTGGGCAGCCGCATCAAAATCTTCAGGACGACCCATCGTTGCGATCATCTCTTCCACATCAGCATCTGTAATATGAGGAGCACCCTTGCGTATTTTATCGTTCATCAGCTCACCAAAGCGGGCTTCTATATCTGCTACAATCTCATCCCTACCCTCTTCATTTTTAAAGTACTCGCGAAGGCTGTTGGTATAGGCCTGTACTTTTTCGTAAGCAGCATCTTCAATTGCAATGCTTCTGCCGCCTAATGTTATGTTGATTATCTGTTTCATGTTATCTCGTTTGTTGGTAGTAGTAGTTTATATAGATGATGTTTGTGTTAATGTATTCACTGCCCCCGAAAGCTCGTCCCATGTTTGCTGCAGCTCCTGATAAAAATTTTGTCCCTTTTCGGTTAGGGAAAAATATTTACGGGGCGGGCCGCCCGAGCTTTCCTCCCATCGGTAAGTTACCATTTCAGAATTTTTCAGCCGGGTTAAAAGAGGGTATAAAGTTCCTTCTAATATATGTAATCCCGCCTCTTTCATCTCCTCCGCAATATCACTGGGATAAGCCTCTCCGCGTTTAATGATGGAAAGAATACAAAATTCCAGTATTCCTTTTCGCATCTGGCTCTGTGTATTTTCAATATTCATTGCTTGACTAATGTGATACAAAGATATTGGCAGTTAGCAGTAGTAGGCAATACAAAGTACTGTGCGTGACATAAAAAACTCGGTAAATAACGGGATAGAACCGGTAAATAGCAGAATTTTTATGTCCCCATCAGTAAACAGGTATCAGCAAAATTGCCACGCCCGCCTGCCCGCCCGGATGAACATCCGTTCGGACGGGAATGAAATTCTTTCGGGCAGGCTCGCTTGTGCTGTTCTGCATCACCCATCCTATATAAACCGGTTATTGCAAATTAATGGTTCGCTCAATACCTGTCTGTTCCAGAAAATATGCATCATGCGATACAATGATCAAAGCGCCTTTATAATTATTAATTGCATGGGTAAGAATTTCTATATTCCGGATATCCAGGTTATTCGTCGGCTCATCCAGTACAATAAGGTCGGGCGATTGATCTGAAATAGTCAGGCAACAAAGCAGCAGGCGCATTCTTTCACCACCACTCAAGGCGGCACAGGGTTTATCCCAATCATCCCTGCCAAACAAAAAACAGTTCAGCCTTATTTTGATCTCATGCTCCTGCAAAGCCCCTGTATTAAATTGCTGGGCCTGCTCGTATACTTTCCTGCTGTTATCAATCAATGAATACTCCTGGTCGATATACACGGCATGCCGGATAGCGCTATATACTTCCTGCTCCGGCTTCAGATCGCCAAGAATGATTTTGATCAGCGTTGTTTTACCGGATCCGTTTGGTCCGCTTAAAGCCAGCCGCTCCCCGCTTAACAGGCTAAGGTCCAGGGGCTGCTCCCACATCTTTTCGGCTCCATAATTAAAATTCAGTCCTTCCGCTTTAAACAGCAGCTTACCTTTATGAAGATCAGAATTATCAAAGCCCAGCTTCATTTGATCCATATCCGGCATCGCTGACCGTAATTGTTGCAGCTCCTGCGATATGCCGCTTATCTTCTCAGCATGGGCCGACTTTAATTTGGAAGTACTGTTCTCCGCCTGGTTGCGCAGGGTATTCATCATGATACGGGCCACACCGGCTTTTTCCTGTTTGCCTTTACCACGGGCATCCAGCTTTTGCTGCCGCTCCAACGTCTCCCGTTCTTTTTCTTTGGCTTTCCTCAGTGCCTTTTCCTTGCTCTGCAGGCTCTCCTGCAACGCCTGGTCTGCTATCTGTTTTTGCTCCTTGTAAAAATCATAATTACCGCCATAAACCGTAATGCCACCGGCACTTAGTTCAAGCATGGTATTGAGCAGGTTCAATAGTTTCCGGTCATGACTTACAATGATCAGGGTTTTGGAGGTCTGGCTGATAAAATCATATAGCTGTTTTCTACCCGCAATATCCAAATGGTTGCCCGGCTCATCCATAAGTATTAATTCAGGTTGATGGATATGAATACCCGCCAGGAATACTTTCATTTTCTGGCCGCCGCTTAAAGTATCCATACCCTGGTTCATATTGAGCCCGCAAAGTCCCCACTGCTCTAATGCTTCAGCACAACGCTCTTCTATTGTCCAGTCGTCGTTCAGTATATCCATATTAGCTTCTGACACGTCACCGGCCAATATATAATGCAAAGCCTGCAAACGATCATGTACCCCCAATGCCTGTGCAATGGTGAGATGATTGTATTGACCGAAAACCTGCGGTACATAATAAGGTGTTGCATCCAATTTGATTTCACCGGCAGCCGGTGTTAGTTGTCCTGCAATTATTTTAAGGAGGGTAGATTTGCCGGACCCGTTGTTGCCGATCAATGCCACTTTCTGGCCCTTTTGTATCGAAAAACCAAGCTCGTTAAAAAGCCGTTCTTTATCAGGATGTAAATAGGAAATTTGGCGAAGTGTAAGCATACTTCTTTCTTTTAAATAGTTGAAGAATAGCAACGATATGGCCGGTTAGTGTGGCCCCTGTTGCGTCAAACAAGATGAAAGAAAGTATCTGCTACATGATTGTTTAAAATATCTATTCGAGTTGCAAAGGTACGAATTTAAGAATACTTTACAGACTATGGCGCTATCATATATGCTTAAAAAGAATATTTTTAGAGGATAAAAACCACCTGACATGAGAATGATCTGCCTTGCACTGCTCTTTCTGACATCTGTAGCTCAGGCACAAAATGAGCCCCACGATTGTGGAGTGTTTAGTCGTGTAATAAAAATCAGCGAAAACTGGAAAAAGGATTCTTTTCGACTTACAGCTAAAGTTAAAGCTGCCATTGCTCATGAAAATAGCGGTGCCGGGATCTGGTTAAGAATTGATAACTCCAACAAAAAACTTTCTTTTTTTGATAACATGGAACAGAGAAAAGTCGTAACAGATGACTGGACCAACGTCCAGATCTCTGGTCGGTTTAAAGAGAACGATAGTGTGATAATGTTCGGAGGTATATACACCGGACCAGGCACATATGGATTTACAGATCTTAGATTGGAACAAAGGTCACCCGGTGGAGACTGGCATACCATCCCTCAGTCTGAAATAAAATTTACCTCAGACTCGACCCGTAAATCCTTTGCCCGATCCAGCGGAGGACCAACGGGCACATTTTCCGTTATTGATGGAGCCTTGCGGGTAGATGCCACTGTTTTGAAACCGAGAGAGAAAGCCAATCCAAATAAAGCTACCTACGGCAACAACGCTTACGCCGGCAAAACGGTTAAAGTAAATGGTATTAGTATATATTATGAAGAATATGGCGCCGGTGAGCCTGTGGTATTGCTGCATGGAAACAGCCAGCGCATTGAGGCATTTACATACCTGATCCCCGAGCTTTCCAAAAAATATAAAGTCATTGCTATTGATACGCGGCTTCACGGCAAATCAGGAGATGATGGTAAACGGCTCACTTATGAACTGTTTGCTGAAGACGTAAAAGCATTATTAGATCATCTGAAACCCGGGCCGGTGCACTTGCTGGGCTGGAGTGATGGAGGCAATACCGGTCTCATCCTGGCGATGAAATATCCGCAACTCATCCGATCCTTAATGATGATGGGTGCGGTGTTAAGTCCCGACAGCAGCGCGATTAAGCCAGAGGTGATTTCGGCCCTTAAAAAAGCTACAGAAAAGCTTCCTCCTGAAAAGGAAAAAGCCAGACGCCTGTACACTCTTTGCCTGGAAGAGCCCCATATACCGGCGGGTGATCTGAAGATGATCAAATGCCCCACCCTGGTGATGGCCGGAGAAAATGATATGGTTCAGGACGCCCATACACGGCTTATTGCAGCATCTATTCCAAGTAGTAAACTAGTTATATTCGACAAGGCCACTCATTTTGCGCCGTTTGAGATTCCAGACCTTTTTAGAAAAACGGTTGAAGACTTTCTTAGTGAACACAAATAACAGGCACGTCAAGCTGGGAATGGCCCTGACATCATTAATTTCGTGTAGGTCGCCAGTCGACAAAAGCATATCATCATTAGTGTTCATCCGTGTCATTAGTGGCCAAACTTTAAGCCGCGAATGACGCCATCTATGAGAATTTTGTGAATATGAAAAGTCAACAAATCAGATTATCATTGGTGTTCATTTGTGTCATTAGTGGCCAATAAGTCCGCAATGTTGTAGTTTAGCAATATTATGTTTTTAAACTACCTTATATGAAAGTATTCATCACTAAACCCATTCCCGAGAAAGGCATTCAACTGATTCAAGAGGCAGGACATGAAGTAACGATCCATGAAGAGGGACAGCCGTTAAGTCAGGAGCAATTGATTGCTCAATGCCTCCAGCACGATGCGCTGGTAAGCGCCGGCTTTAATAAGATAGATGCACATTTCCTGGAAGCCTGTAAGCACCTGAAAGTAGTTTCCTTATTTTCAGTAGGATACGACAGTGTAGATATTGAGGCGGCCACCCGTTTAAAAATTCCCGTTGGTAATACCCCGGATGTATTAAGCAGGGCTACTGCTGATATTGCTTTCCTGTTGATGCTGGCCGTGAGCCGCAAGGCATTTTTTAACTATAAGAAAATATTAGACGGCCAATGGCAAGGATTTGAACCCACGGCCCATTTAGGACAGGAGCTGTATGGCAAAACGCTGGGCGTATTTGGGTTGGGCAATATCGGGTATGAAATGGCCATAAAATGTAAAGCTGCGTTTGGCATGAAGATCATTTACCATAACCGTAAGCCCAATGCTAAAGCTGACCATGAGCTGGAAGCTGCTTATGTAAGCTTTGAAGAACTATTAGCACAAAGCGATGTATTAACGCTGCATGCTAATTTATCGGATGCAACCATAGGCATTTTTAATAAAGAGGCTTTCAGCCAAATGAAGCCCAATGCTATATTTATCAACACAGGTCGTGGCGGCTTGCATAATGAGGTGGATTTAAAAGATGCTTTAGACAAGGGGATCATCTGGGGAGCCGGACTGGACGTTACCAACCCCGAGCCTATGGATAAAGATAATCCACTGCTCACTATGCCTAATGTTTGTGTGCTGCCACATATTGGTTCAGCCACGCAGGAAGCCCGTAATGGCATGGCAGTTATGGCCGCTAAGAACGTGATTGCAGGATTAAACGGCGAACCATTGCCCACTATAGTAAACACCGATGTTTATCATCAATAATGTATTTTTACGGTTATGAGTACAGAACTGACAGAACAAAAGCCTTTGCCGGTTTTAGATAGTGAAGAGCTAAGAGTGCTGGGCGCCTTAATGGAAAAATCCAAAACAACGCCTGAGTATTATCCGATGACATTAAATGGGCTTACCGCGGCCTGCAACCAAAAAACCTCGCGCAACCCTGTGGTAAACTATGACGAGCAAATCGTGACCCTGATACTGGATCGCCTGAAGCGTAAAGGCCTGGCGGCTACAGTAACCGGTGGCGGCAGCCGTGTAATTAAATACCGTCACACTATTGCATTAAACTATGAGTTTACGCCGGATGAGCTGGCCGTGCTGTGTTTATTATTTTTGAGAGGCCCGCTTACGCCGGGTGAAATTAATAGCAACTCTGGCCGACTATATGAATTTGACGACCTGGCTGAAGTGCAGGCCGTGATTGAAAAATTATCTTCGGGCAATCAGCCATACGTAAAGCAACTGGAGCGGCAACCGGGTCAGAAAGAAGCACGTTATATGCATTTGTTTGGTGACGCCAATATACTGGATACTTATACTACAGAAAATGCTCCGGCGGCGGCTTCTCCAACCCAAACGAACCTTGAAGAGCGCCTGAGTGCCGTAGAACAGGAACTGGCCACTTTAAAAGCAGACTTTGATAAGCTGATGAAGGAGTTGATGGGGTGAGGTAGTTGATGGGTTGACTGGTTTACTGGTTGATTAGTTAAAAAGGGATCAATGTTCAAGCTCAAACTTTGCAAACCCCGAACGTTAAACCTTAAACTTTTAACCTCTCCTTCTTTCCAACAAGATCATCATCATCAGGCCCAGGGCAACACGCTCTTCCTGCGCGGGGCTCATGGGCATGAGTTGATCTACCGTGAAGCGACGCCCCCAGAAGGACTTTTGTTTTTTAATCTGCGCTACTTTAGTGCCGTGGTTATCATAAACTGAATAACTGGGGTTAAAAAAGTATCCCGAGAACATTCCTAAAAGAGGGATCTCGCTTAAAAATCCATCTGCTACTTTTACCCAGCCATTATCTTCCGACACATGAAATTCTTTCTGATCCTGACCGTCAAAAATTTCATAAGTAGCTTTCCACATACTGCGCCAGCCTTTACGGCCAATACGGCCTAAGGGTTGCCCGTCATCGGTGGTCATTTTATAACTGGTGCTCCAGTCGATCCACTGATTGGCTTTGATATTAAACAGTCGCTGCGACTTGGTATCGTCAGCATACACATCCACATTATCTTTCAGCTTAAAGATCTTCTCCCGCACATACGCTATTGTATTGCCATGAGCATCTACTGCCTGGAAATCGTTTGCAATGGTCGTAACCTTAAAAGTAAATTGTAAGGGATAGGCCAGGTTTCTCATTTCAAAAGGTTTTAATTTTTCACGAATATAGAGCCCGGTGGCAAAGGCACCAAATTAGTTACAAATAATAATGCAGCGCGGCCAATACCCGGTTGGTGATCAATATCCTGTATACAGGGTGATCGTAGTCAGATGAACCAGGCCGGAATCCTGTTACTTTTAAACTACCAGGCCGGAATATTTGTTCTTGATAAGAACATGAGTTAACGGTATTAGAATCAATTTTAACACGAATCAAATTCAGCGTATATGAAAAAAATAATTGTGGCAACAGATTACTCTCCTGAAGCGGAAAACGCCCTGCAGTATGCAGCCGGAGCTGCGGCAGCAATGGGGTATGAACTCGTTCTTTTTTCCCTGCAAAATGTTTCTATACATGTATTGAATGCCAGGATCCCGGCCGACAGTTTAAATGCACATATAACCGCCAAAAAAGAATATTTGAATGAAAAAGCAAAAACAGTACATCAAAAATTCGGGATTAGTGTTTTGCCCTATTTTGCCACCGGCGTTTTTTTCGATGAACTAAAGCAGTGTATTGCTCATACAGGCGCTGATATGGTGGTAATGGGAATGGCTCCTCATTCGATTGAACAGGATGTAATGGGTAATACGACAACGGCAGCCTTACGCCAGATCCGGGTGCCGGTTCTTGCAGTTCCGGCCGGAGCTTCTTACAATGGAATTAAGCATATTATTTTTGCCTGTGACCTGTTAAGAGGCGTACACAAACAAGTATTAAAAAAAGTACATGATATTGCCGGGGAAATAGGCGCAAAGGTAGAAATTTTGAATGTGGGAGATTTTGTCGAAAAACCGGCTGATCAGCACCGAAAGGATATTGACGAATCAATGGCCGGTATCCCTTATTATTATCACGATGTAGCTTCAGACGATGTAATAAGTGCTATAAAAGAAGAAATAATAACGCAAAAGGCCGACCTGCTGATTATGGTGCCCTATCGGTATGGATTCTGGAGCTCCCTGGTGCATA
>JBCNOR010000075.1:0-12344 GCA_039593785.1 Niabella sp.
GACCAAGCATGGTCCTGCATTTGCCAAAGCTTATGAAGGCAAATTCAAAGATATGTTCTGTAAGTCGGGTTCGGTAGTAACAAAGCTCGAAAAAGGAAAACAGGTGATCACCCGTGTTAATGGAAAGTATATGATGTATTGGGGCGAGCGTTTTATGAATATTGCCACTTCCGAAGACCTCGTTAACTGGACACCCACGCTGGATAAGGAAGGCAAGCTGGATATGATCGTAAAACCCAGGAACGGGCATTTTGATAGCGACCTTACAGAATGCGGCCCGCCGGCTTTGGTAACTGATAAAGGCATCCTGGTATTATACAACGGTAAAAATAAAGGCAATAAAGACCGCGATACTAATTACACGGCCAACACCTATGCAGCCGGCCAGGTCTTATTCGATCTGAAAGATCCTTCCAAAGTCATCAGCCGGTTAGATCAGCCATTTTTTGTACCTACGGAGCCTTTTGAGAAAAGCGGGCAATACCCGGCCGGTACGGTGTTTATAGAAGGCCTGGTATATTTTAAAAGCAAATGGTTTTTATATTATGGCTGTGCCGATAGCAGGGTAGGTGTGGCTGTTTTTGATCCACGTACCCGTTGATACTGCAAAGGATATGGATCTATTTCGCGGAGAACAATGTTGGTAAAGAGGTATCATTGGTTTATGTACTCTATCATTTGCACAAACCTTAACGAACAGCAGCAGCTGAGGCGGGAAATTTTTAGACTGTTATTCTGATAAATTGGTGTCCTCCTGCCGGGGAAAATGTATGCGTTTAAGTGATTTAAATCCAGACTCTTATAAAAGCACCGTAAAAGTTTTCGTAAAACCTACTGATACAGTTCTCTTACTTTGACTGTCACGGTAAAGATACAAAAGCGATTTAAAATGAAAGAACCTTCTATTTGTCTTATCGATTTTAATTGAAATTTCGGAAGTTCTAAACAACTTAAAACGACTCAACAATAGGAGAATAAAAGTGTAAAGTTGCGATTAAATAAATCAGTGTAACTCTTAGCTAAACCGTAGTTCTTTTCAGTAATTATCACTCCTCGGTTTAACTCCATAAAAATCTAATAGGTATTTCATCTTCTTCCACAAATATTCATACGCATCCTCCTCTTTAGCAAACATCCGAGTATCATGCCTATCACCCTTTTCATCTAAATAAAAAAACTCCCAACCAGAATAATTTTTAAATAAGATGCAGGCGTCTGGCTTCAGTCCATCATTCAATGAATACCATCTATGCGGAACATTACTTCTATTTAATTTATCTTTTAATTCTACCAAATCCATTGTCTAAATAAGATAATCTTTTTGCGAGAACGGTACGTAATAGAATAAAGTTAATTATACTTTATAAGGACAGATTTATAGCCGGCTTTGAGATCATTGTTAAGTTCTACCTGTCCCCAGTGGTAAACCCTTTCTCCGCCTAAAACGGACAATGTATCTTCTAGCGTTTCTCCGCCGTTGCCAACGGGGAAGATTTCAACAATTTTGATAGCCCCGTCAAAAACAATAAATCTAAAAATATAATGTTCAATAGTCGTCTTGTAGGTCTCCCACTTATCATTTTTAAGTCGCAACTCAAGTTGACTTTGAGCAAAATAACTTTTGATTTTATCAATTCTCATTTGTGGATAAAAATGAAAATTATTATATACAAACTTTCCAGTATTTAAATCTATAGTCATTATTTTAAGGGTTTAGTTTTAATCAATTGCAAACCCGAATAATTGGGAATAAAAATTTGTGGAAGTCCTCCGACTCCATAAGCAGAATTAGCATAGGTAGTTCCGAATGCAGCAGATAAATCTTCTGTAATTTTGTATATACCAACTTCACTTCTGTATCCGAATTGAGGATGTTCCATTACCTGTAGCCCTTTGAATAAATTTCTTTACTTAGACCCGAACGTTGAAGGCCACTCAATGTAGTGTAGTAATTAGATTGCCCGGGCAAACCCCCAACGACAAACTTTCCTTCTCCTATTGTTATGTTACGCCATTTATCGACACCCAGATAAGCACCTTTTCCTTGCCAACCAACTGCTAAATCTGCTGCACTTTCAACAACGGCCTTACCACCACTTTTAGTAGCGTTCAAACCCTCCACCACCTGAGCTTGTGATCGCCCTATGGCTTGCGCTTTAGTCAGCTTCAACCTGCGCAGCACTTTCCAAGGCTGCAACCCTGGCCCCCATTGCACTTCTGGCTTCAACCTTTGCTGCTATTCTTCCTGCCGAAGTCGCGGCACCTCGTCCCAAACCACTCAAACCACCCATCAATGCCGTTTGTAATACAAACCTTGATGCATCCATCAACGCCTGGTAACCAGCATTAATAGCGCCCTGATCCATATAAAATCCCAATCCCCAATTGCTGCCATGTATGCCTGAAGCTGACTAGGCTGCACTCATTATCTGGCCTCTAGACAAATAAGGACTCGGCGCCATTCCATCGATAAAGCGTAACGGATTGTTAAATGCATAATTGTAAACACTATGCCTGATCATGTTCTCCGCTAACGGATCCACCATCTGCCACCTGGCAATTACCGGGTCGTAGAAACGGGATCCATAATTGTATTTGCCAGTTGCTTCCTGCTTTTCCTTTCCATTATAAAGATACTTATTAGCCGTATTACCAATAAAGATATTCCTGAAGCCGAAGCACCAGCTATTTACTGACTGATTTTTAAAGGCACATTCGCCAGTTTAATTATTTCTTATGCTCCTTCCTGTAGCGATGCATAATAAGCTTCGGGCGACATTTTATACTGTGCTTCAAAACTGCGGCTGAAGCCGGCCTCCGAGCTAAAGCCGGTTAGCTTTATGATATCGGACAATGACAAACGGTTTTCTGCCATCAGTGCCGCCGCTTTTTTAAGCCGCGTCATATCCACAAACTCTTTGGGCGATAAAGACATCAGGGCGGTGATCTTGCGATAAAAAGTGGCCCTGCTCATAAACAAATGTTCTGCCAGCGCATCAAAATCTATATTCGGCTCTTTCAGGTGAGCATGGATGTACGTCTCCAGTTGTTGTAAAAACAAATCATCTTTTTTAGAACGTACCGGCACCTGTATATGTGCAAAAGGATCGTTGGCAAAATGATCCTTTATTTTGATCCGGTTCTTCAACAGGTTTTGAATCTGCGATAGCAACAGGTCAACCGAAAAGGGCTTTTGAATATAGGCATCAGCGCCTACCTGCAGGCCTTCAATATGGGCCTGGTGCGTGTTTTTAGAAGTAAGCAGGATAATGGGTATATGGCTATAGGCTATATTGGATTTAATCAGCTGGCAAAGCTCAAAACCATTCATCCCCGGCATCATTACATCCGAGATAATCAGGTGGATGATCTCTTCATCCAAGAGCTGCTGTGCTTTCCCGGCTTCGGGCGCTGTATATATCTTGTAGGTATACCCCAGAATATGCGATAAAAAATCCAGCACATCCTGTTCATCATCAATAATCAAAATAGTTTCCATCATATTATTTGATTTTTTTCCAGCTGCTTAATTGAAATTCTATTTCCTGGTGTATGGGCAATTGGAGCACAAAGCTCACCTGGTCTGGTTCACCCGATACCAGCAGCAATGTTCCGTTATGCAGCTCGGTAAGGGAGCGGGCCAGCGATAAACCGATGCCCGTTCCGGGTTTGTTATTGCCACCCACGCGTACAAAGGGTTCAAATACCTGTTGCCGGTACTCGGGTGGTATGCCCTTGCCATCGTTGTTAAAATAAATAGTAAAATAAGTATCTCCTTCTTTTACTGGCTCCATAATAATGGTAGCCCTGGTAGCCGCATATTTCATAGCATTCGATACCAGGTTGGTGCATATTTTTATAAAGGCTTCCCTGTCCACAAAAGCCATAAAGCTTTCAGCCGGGGCCTGCAGCTCCAGTTGAACAGGGCTGCCCGATGCCTGCTCTTTAAAACTTTCAGCCACATCAGCAACCAATGCTGCAATATCGGTCTTTACAAAATTCAGGCTAAACTGGTTGGCCTCGGTTTTCCTGAAGTCAAGCAGCTGGCTGGTTAATGATACCAGGCGCCGCGTATTTTTTTCAGCAATGGTAAGGCTCTTGTTAATTTCAGGATTTTTCCCAAACTGTCGCATCAGCCATTCTATCGGTCCCGATATCAGGGCCAAAGGTGTTTGTATCTCGTGGGTAATATGGGTAAAGAATTCGATCTTGGCCTGGTAAATCTCTTTCTCTTTTTCATGCTCAAACAATTGCAGCTTACGCAGGTTTTTCCTTTCCAGGTTCTTACGGTACAAGCGGGTAAGCACAAATATCGCGGCAGCTAATAAAAGGATATAAAACAGGTATGCGATATTACTTTGCCAGAAGGGGGGACGGATCCTGATAAAAAGCCGGCGTTCTTTACCCAGCCAGCTGCCGGTATTGCTTTCGGCCTGCACAACAAATTCATAGTCGCCATGAGACAGGTCGGTAAAGAAAGCTTTGCGGTTGGTGTTCAGGTAGGTCCAGCTATCATCCATACCTTTCATCCGGTATTTGTACCGGGTTACCTGCGGTGAGGAGTAATTCAGCGCTGCAAATTCAATACTGAAATTGTTTTGGTCATAGTCGAGCATCAATGTATCGGTATAAAATATAGACCGGGCTAAGGGGCTTCCGGCTGCGCCGGGCTCTACGTCTTTATTATTGATCTGGAAGCCGGTAATATAAGTGGGCGGACTAGGTTCAGGCTGATCAAAATCGGCAGGGTTAAAAGCTATCATGCCTTTTACCGATCCAAAGTACATGCTGCCATCGCTGTGCTTATAGGCCGAGTTATAATTAAACTGGTCGGTGAGCAAGCCGTTGGCCTGCGTATATACTTTTACTTTTTCGGTGAGGGTATTAAAACAAATCAATCCTTTCAGCGAGCTGATCCACAGGTTGCCCGCATCGTCTTCCAGTATGCTGTAGAGCACATTACTGGGCAAGCCGGTTTGGGTGTTGAACTTTTTAATGATCTTTTTATCGGGTCCCACTTTAATAAGCCCGCCGCCCGTAGTGGCAAACCATAAAAAATGGTTGCGGTCTTCCCAGATGCTGTATACTGCAAATTCATTCACCACAGCGTTATTTACCGTATCGCCAAAACGGATATTGCCGGTTTCGCCGGTCTTGGGGTGGTAATAGAAAGCGCCTCTTGATACGCTGCCGGTCCATATATAACCCTTGCTGTCTTCCCTGATGTCCCAGGTATAGCTATTGTAGGGTATTTGTGGTACCCTTTTAAAAGTTTTATTAATAGGGTTATAAGTAAGCAGGCTGGCGCCATGGTAAGCCGAACCCACCAGTATAGTACTGTCTTTGGTGAGATAGATGCAGGATACAAAATCGATGACCTGCTCTGCACTGTCTTTGATCACCTTAAAGCGATCAGTAACCTTGCCGGTGCGGGTATCCATAATATCCATACCGTTATAAAACATCCCCACAAATAACCGGTTGCCCAGGGCCAGTAAACCATGTACATTGTAGTAAGCAATATCCTCTTTCTTGCCGGTTGCGGTATAATGGGTAAACCGGCCGGTGCCCAGGTCCAGGCGGTTTACCCCGGCGTCTTCGGTTCCAATCCACAGCCGGCCCTGGGTGTCCGCAACAATTTTTCTTACGGCATTACCTGAAATGGAATTGACTCCCGGCTGCGGGTAGTATTTTTTAAACCGCGCGTTTTCTCTCGAATAGTAATTAATACCGCCAAAATAAGAGCCCACCCACATACCACCCTGCCGGTCCTTACAAAAAGTATAAACAGGGTTATCATTTAGGGCATACGGGTCGTTCAGGCCTTTTTGCAGGTGCTGGGCGGTTTGGCTGGCCCGGTCGTAAATATAAATGCCCGACTCGGTGGCGATCCAATATTGCTCTCCCTCGCCGTGAATAATATCACGTACATAAATGGAAGCCTGCACATTTTTTACCAGGGGCAGTGAGCTGCAAACCCCGGTTGTATGATTGTATAGTTTCAGTCCCTGTGTAAAGCAACCGATCAGCACTTCGCTGTCGTTGATGGGGTATATTTTGCTGATCGATCTTAAATGGGGCGGGGTGCGCGCATCAATAATAGTGGTGTTCACCAAAGCGCCGGTTTGAAAATTGTACCGGCCAATGGTGCCATTTTCACGTCCTATCCACAGGCCCCTGGTTCCATCGGCTGCAATACAGGCGCTTTGCAGTTCCAGGTTGTTAAGCTTGCCCTTATCGCTTTGGTACCGGTACAAAGTACCGTTGTTAATAAACCACAGGTTGTCGTTGCCATCCCTTACCAGGTGATGAATATAGCTGGCGGGCACTGCCTGTATCCGTTGCGATATTTCCAGGTGGGGGTTATAGCTAAACAGTCCTTTAGCGGTAGCCACCCATAGTTTGCCGTTGCGGCCTTCGGTAACCACGTTTACGATGTTGTTGCCGATATTATCTATAGTCGATTTCCGGTTGTCACAGGGTTTAAAAGTATAACCGTCAAAGCGGTTCAGGCCGGCACGCGTACCCACCCATATCATCCCGTTTTTATCCTGTATTACCGAGGTTACCGCATTGTGCAACAAACCGTCATCTACCTGGTAATGTTTAAAATAATACTGACCATGGGTAATAAGAGGGGCACACTGTACCAGCAGGCTTAAAGCAATAACATAATAAAACAAGCGCATAATAACTACCTTCAAATATAGAACATGGTAATTAGAATTGCCCGCTTGTAGCGTCCGATTTATACCACAATGGACGGCTTTTGCCTTATTTGAAACGATTGCACAAAATGTTGAACAGGCAATCTGCTGCTTGTGTATTTATTTTGACCCCGTAATATTTATTAGCTAAATAGACCGTGTTTTTACTGCGGGCACCCGTTGCTATAGTTGTGCCGTGGGCGATTGCAAATGCTATCCAGCTTCATACATGACTATAACCTGGTGGCGTTGCGGTAACCATCGCGGGCGATCTTCGTGTACTGCCGGCTGCCATACTATTTATTAAAACAGATAGCGCTTACATGCAGAAAGACTTTTACAATTGAATAACTATGCGCTTGCTTTTTTCCTTGTTCCTGTTATTGCCGGTATTTCATTTGAAGGCCCAGCAGCTGGTGTTGCCGGCCGATCATCCTGATCCTTCGGTAGTGCAAATTGGTAACGAATACTGGGCGGCCGGTACTACCTCCAACTGGTTTCCCGCTTTTACCCTCTACCGTTCCCGCGACCTGGTGAACTGGAAAGCTTCGGGGCATGTATTTAATCAAATGCCGGCCTGGGCCGACTATTACATGTGGGCTCCCGAAATAACTTACGAGAACGGCAAGGTATACCTGTATTATACCGGGCATAAAAAAGGGGGTAGCCTTTGTATTGCTGCAGCAGTAGCCGACAAACCCGAAGGCCCTTACCGCGATCTCGGTCCGCTGATGTGCCAGGCCGATGGGTCTATAGATGCATTTCCCATGCGTGATGAGCAGGGTAGGCTCTATATGATCTGGAAGGAAGATGGCAACAGCAAGGGAAAGCCCACACCCATTTGGGCGCAGGAGATGAAGGAAGACCGTACCGGCCTGCTGGGCACTAAAAAAGAACTGTTTCGTGCTGATGCACCCTGGGAGAAGGGGTTGGTTGAAGGCGTTTCTATTATAAAGCGCCAGGGTTATTTCTATGCCTTTTACGCAGCGGCGGCCTGCTGTGGTAAAACCTGCAGCTATGGTACCGGCGTGGCAAGAGCTAAAAACCTGCTGGGCCCCTGGGATAAATTCCCGGGCAATCCTGTACTGGCCGATAACGAAAACTGGAAATGCCCCGGCCATGGCACCCCGGTGGAGAAGGACGGGCGTTTTTATTATTTATACCATGGCTATAGCACGGCCAGCGGCGCTTATGGCGGAAGGCAGGGCCTGCTGAGCGAATTTGAATTTACCGCCGATGGCTGGCTGCAATTTAAGGACCAGCCTGGTGTAAACGGGCCCGCGGTTCCGGCTACTATTACCGATGGGTTTGCGGGCAACCGACTGGATGATGCCTGGCATTGGAGCGTGTTTCAGCCGGTTAAGGCCAAAGTAACCCGTAACAGCTTACACTTGCAGGCCCTGCCGGGTAATGGCGGCGCCTATGTGGGCCGCTCGGTAATGGCCCGCCACTATGATGCGCAGGTAACTCTTCAGCAGAACAGCACGGCCGAGGGCGGTCTGGCCCTGGTGGGCGATGATAAAAATATGGTGTATGCCAGCGTGGTAAAAAACAGGATCCGGCTGATACAATTAAAAAAAGACCAGCCGACAGTGCTGATGGAAACGGAGCTGCCGGCTGCGGCATCGCTGGTATTAAAAGTAGAAGTAACCAATAATACCTCCGCCCGCTTTATGTATAGCGCCGGTGGCGCCGCCTTCAAAACCCTGAATGCCGAACCGGTGGATATTGCCTTCCTGCCACCCTGGGACCGTGCCGTACGCATTGCCCTGCTGGCCAAAGGCGCTGCCACCCAACAAGCTTTCTTTAAAAAATTTATAGTGAATAATTATTCTGAGAACCTGGCCACTCAGCCGGCACTAAAGCCGGGTGTGACCCAGGCCCTAAGGTAGGCTGGGCAGGGAGTTGAAAGTTTATAGATGACAGACGACAGTAATTGGCACTAAGCATTGAGCATGGACTGTTGAATATTGATTTTTTCCCACCCGTTATTTTCCATATCCTGCGAGCGGGAAGTGAGATATCAGTATCCGATGCTGGATACCAGATAGTGGATGGCAGATCATGCACAATAGACCATTTACTATTCACCATGATCTATGAACTAAAAACCATGTACAAAAAAATATAGCATGTATAAACGTAGTATTTTCTTTTTATTGATGTGGCTGCCGGCTTTAATAGCGGGAGCGCAAAAAAATGTTTTAACCGGGTTTCCCAAGGGGTATACGCCTGAGGAAGTAGGCCGGCTGATTGCCTACCGCATGGTATATTCCAAGCATTCGCTGCATGCGGGTAAATGGATCGGTTATCCTGAAACTTTCTTCTGGACCGGCGCGCTGCATTATGCGCAGCTTACCAAAGATGATATGCTGCTGGGCTTTTTACGCAACAGGTTTGAGCCCCTGTTTACTACTGAGAAGGAGCTGCTGCCCATTAAAAACCATGTGGATCTGAACATGTTTGGCAGCCTGCCGCTAACATTATGGCAGCTTACCAAAGACCGGCGCTACCTCAACCTGGGCCTGCCTTACGCACAAACCCAATGGCAGGTACCGGCTGATGCAAAGCCCGAGGAGAAAGCCTGGGCCGATAAGGGCTATAGCTGGCAGACCCGGCTCTGGATCGATGATATGTATATGATCACTATTGTACAAACCCAGGCTTATAAAGCAACCGGCGACCCTATATATATCAACCGTGCAGCCAAGGAGATGGCGCTTTATCTCGATGAGCTGCAGCGTCCCAACGGCCTGTTTTACCATGCGCCGGATGTGCCTTTTTACTGGGGTCGCGGCAATGGCTGGATGGCAGCCGGTGTAACCGAGCTGTTGCGCTACCTGCCCGTTACTAACCCCCATTATGCCCGCATTATGAAGGGCTACCGGGCTATGATGGCCAGTTTAAAGAACTACCAGCAACCCAGCGGTATGTGGAACCAGCTGGTGGATGATCCTGGTTGCTGGGCCGAAACCTCGGGCTCGGCCATGTTTGCCTACGCCTTTATAACCGGGGTTAAAAAAGGATGGCTGGATGCCACTACCTATGGCCCTGCTGCCCGCAAAGCCTGGATGGCCCTCGTGGGCTATGTAAATGCCCAGGGCGCTGTGTCTGAAGTATGCGTGGGCACCAATAAAAAGAACGATAAACAATACTACTACGACAGGCCCCGCGCTACCGGCGACTATCATGGACAGGCGCCTTATTTATGGTGCGTAAGGGCATTGCTGGAGGAGTAGGAATTGTTTTCGATTAGAAGCTAAATAACAAAGCAGGTAGGGGATGAGTAATCTCTGGCCTGCTTTATTATTTTAAAGAGTATGGTTCATCGAGCCGATCAAAAAATGTGCATAAATAAAAGATGCGATAGTTTGCTGGTTGCTAAATTTTTTAGTATTTTTGTGTTGCAAATGGTCTGTACAACTTTAGAAACTTTAATGACTAAACTGTAGGATTGTTAGTTGCCTGGTCTGTTTGATAAAAGAATAATGAATAAATGTGCACCAATGAATAAGTACCTGATTTTATAGAAAATTATTAATAAATCATCATGGCTAACCTTTGAAAAGCTCCAGTTTATCAATAGTATATTAGCTAACCTGTACTATTGTTTGTTTTATTGCGCCCCGGATGCACCCGGGGCGTATTTAAACTAACCGGTTGGTTTTGGGTGCTTGGGGCGGTTACCATTATTTCACCTGCACTATCGTTAGTTCGGTCTACTACTTTTTAGAGGATAGACATGTAATTAGATCGAATGTCATTTGTGCGCCACTCAATT
Organism: Niabella sp.; assembly: GCA_039593785.1. GTDB lineage: Bacteria > Bacteroidota > Bacteroidia > Chitinophagales > Chitinophagaceae > Niabella. The sequence goes on from JBCNOR010000075.1 coordinate 10,489, forward strand.
CGTACAAAACAATTTTTATAACTTAAAAAAACACAAACATGAATTTACAAACGATTTCAGATTTGAAATTGACCACCGGCACAGCCGGAAACGATTATGCCCATGTGCTAGGTTATTATACACCTGGTGATGGCGGAGGTGGTGACTTTTGGTGGGACGAAAATGCATCTGAAAATGATAACGGGGGTACCGTCTTCCAGGTTGCCGGCGTGGGCGCAGGAAGGTGGAAGCGTAATGTTAACAGTCCTATCTATGCCAAATGGTTTGGTGTATCAGGTGATGGTGTTACCGACGATACATTGGCTATGCAGAATGCTTGCGACGCTTGCGGTCAGCTGGATGTAGTTTTAGATATTACCGGTTTGCATATCAGGGTTTCTGCGCTTGATATTAAATGCAGCATGGCAGGAAGTGGAACCGGTATTATCCAGAATAATTTAACCAATGCCAACGGAGGCGCTCCTGTGCTGGTCACTAAATCCAATAGCATGATCAGTGGAGTAATATTTGATGGAAATCTAAATGGAAATATTCCGGATGCGTGGCAATGGACACCTGCGAACTTTAGTATTGTCAATAGTTATGCCGGCAATGTTGTCGACATTTATGGAAGTTCGGCCTTATTGATTTATTGGAATACAGAGGATGTAAAGCTACATGATTGCGTTTTTCGCAATACAAAAGATGTAGGTATAAGAATAGGAGGTAAAGATCACCTATTGCAAAACTGCCGGTCCGAAAGAACGGTGGGTGTATTCGGAGACGGTTACTTTATCGATCACGGTAAAAATATTACGATCCGTGACTGCATAGCTTTTGATTATACGCGTATAGGCTTTTGCGCAGATACTTCTTTCGGGACGGGTAGTTGGTGTGAGCATATTGTGTATGATGGTTGTACTGCTGTACATGGACATGATGGCTCCAATCATTACGCGCCGTTGGGCGAACAAAATGCTGGCTTCTGGGCCGAAAATACAATAGGCTTTGATGTTATCAATTGCCGGGCTTATAATGCGGGGTATAGTGTAGTAAATTACGCAACCGCAGGTGCTGCACATAGCAAGAACACGATAGAAGGAGCTACAGACATTACTAGTCATGTAAGGTACATCAATCTTTATATAGATAATACGGGTTTTAATAATCTTCAATCCCGTAAAGAAGGGTTGGTGTCAGCGATATCGGATTCTACATTTTTGAGCGATTTCAACTATCGGACAGAAATTACCATCACTAACTGCGTTATCAAGAAGGCGATATCAGGAATCAGCGTAAAATTGGGGAATCCCGATGATAAGCTGATCATTGACAATCCGTCTATTGAATACCTTGCCCCTAACACACCGGGTCTGGACATTAGTCTAGACTTTGTATTTGGTATCAGGATTTTTGCAGCGCCGACCCCCGACGAAAGGGAAGCGGTCATTCATATTAATAACCCCTCTTTTGCTTTTTGGGGTAATAATGATAAAGCTAATATTGAAGGTGCGGTAGATCTTGATAGATATTTTGGAGCCATTATACTGGTAAGGTGGGCCGGATCAGCCAGCGGAGACTATGAGTCCTACCCCAAGGTAGCCAGGATGACAATCAACGATGCAGATAATAGCAATAAACCGCTGGTCGCTATTAAATCGCTTCATGCTTCTGCAACCCGACCAGACACTATAACGCTGAACAATGTAAAGAATTATGTAGTGACAGCCAATAACGGGGCAAATTTATCGGTAAATCATTCAAAAATCAGATTCAGTACTTTTTTGTTTTTTATGAACAAAATGGTAATCGATAACTCGGAGATAATAACTATACCGGGTGCCAGCTATTATATTGGACCTGTGGCGCGCACGTTA
>JBCNOR010000076.1:0-12329 GCA_039593785.1 Niabella sp.
CTACTACGCCGAGGACTATCACCAGCAGTACCTGGCGAAGAACCCGAACGAGCTGGCACTTGTGCGAAGTATTAGGTCTCAACCCCGACACTACTAAAAGAATTGTTTTCCACGAGATCACCAAACCAGCCATCAAAGCTGCGGTTGAAACACCACGTAAGCTGGACATGAACCTGGTAAATGCGCAACAGGCCCGCCGGGTACTGGATCGCATTGTGGGATTTGAACTCAGTCCCGTATTATGGCGTAAAATAAGCGTAAAAAATAATCTGAGCGCAGGCCGTGTACAAAGTGTTGCGGTTAGGCTGATTGCCGAAAGAGAAAGAGAGATCAACGCTTTTGAAACGCAGAGCAGCTTTAAAGTGGAAGCTGTTTTTACTTCCACAGATACTACCGGTAAACAAATTAATTTCAAAGCCGAGGGAAAACGATACACTGATAGCCAGAGTGCTGAACAGTTTTTACAATCCTGTATCGGCGCCAGCTATACGGTAAGCGATATACAGGTAAAACCCGGTAAACGAACGCCCGCAGCTCCTTTTACTACTTCTACCCTTCAGCAGGAGGCCAGCCGGAAGCTTGGATACAGCGTTAGTAAAACGATGCTGGTAGCACAACAGTTGTATGAGAATGGTCATATCACTTACATGCGTACCGATAGTGTTAATTTAAGTGACACGGCATTGGGCGATATTACCAACACAGTGAAAGGAATGTATGGTGAAAATTATCACCAGTTTCGTCGCTATAAAAATAAAAACCAAAGCGCACAGGAAGCGCACGAAGCCATTCGCCCTACCTATATGAACAATACAACCGTTGAAAACCCCGAGTGGAAACGGCTGTACGAGCTTATATGGAAAAGAACCATGGCCAGCCAGATGGCTGATGCCCAGCTGGAAAAAACAACCGCATCTATAGATATTTCTACAAACAGGGAACAACTAACCGCTTCAGGAGAAGTGATCAAATTTGAAGGTTTCCTTAAGGTTTACAGGGAGGATAGAGATGAGGAAGACATTAATGAGGATGAATCTGCCGAAGGCATGTTGCCTCCTTTGCAGGTAAAACAAAACCTGCCACTGGTGCAAATGACAGCCACAGAAAGATTTACACGTCCTTCTCCTAGATATACAGAGGCTTCGCTGGTAAAAAAACTGGAGGAGCTGGGCATTGGCAGACCTTCTACCTATGCACCTACCATTTCAACTATTATCAAAAGAGAATATGTAGAAAAAAGAGATAAGGAAGGTGTGTCGCGTAATTACCAGTTGCTTACGCTGAAAAATGAGCAAATAGCGAAAGCTACGCTGACCGAGAATACCGGCGCAGAAAAAGCCAAACTATTCCCCACTGATCTGGGTTTGGTGGTAACAGACTTTTTGAAGCAATACTTCGACGATATTATGGATTACGGGTTTACGGCCCGTATTGAGAACGAATTTGATGATGTAGCGGAGGGAAAACTGCAGTGGAACAAAATGATCGATGACTTTTACAGCCCTTTCAAAGAGGACGTAGATAAAACCATCGAAACTGCAGAACGGATTAAAGGAGAAAGAGAACTGGGAACCGACCCGCAAAGCGGCAAGCCTGTTATAGCCCGTATGGGACGGTTTGGACCAATGGTGCAGATAGGAAGTGCAGAAGAAGAAGAAACACCCCGTTTTGCATCATTGCAAAAGGGACAGAGCATTGAAACCATTACCCTGGATGAAGCTTTAGACCTGTTTAAGCTACCAGCAGTACTGGGCGAATATGAAGGGAAAGAGGTTTCCGTAAACATTGGCAGGTTTGGACCTTATGTAAAACTCGGCGAAGATTTTATCTCCATACCCAAAGGCGAAGATCCGTTTAGCGTTACGCTGGACAGGGCAATCGATCTGATCAAAGAAAAGCAGCAGGCGGATGCTCCCATTGCTGAATTTGAAGGAAAACCTGTAACAAAAGGAAAAGGGCGCTTTGGTCCATTTATTAAATGGAACGACATGTTTATCAATGTGCCCCGCCGCTACAATTTCGATCATCTTTCGGCGCAGGACATTAAAGAGCTGATAGAAACAAAGGTAGAAAAGGAAGCTAACCGTTTTATTCAACAATGGCCCGAAGAAAAAATTGCCCTGGAAAATGGCAGATGGGGGCCTTTCATCCGGTTTGGTAAAAAAATGATCAAGCTGGGCAGAAAAGAAGGTGGAGAAAAGTACACTGCGGAAGAGCTTGCCGGTGTGCCATTAGAGGAGGTTAAAAAAATGATTCTCGCTGAAGAACCTAAAGCTTTTGACAAGCCTGTAAAGGCTGCGGCCAAGAAAAAGACAGCCGCTAAGAAAAAGGCTGCTCCCAAAAAGAAATAAATTAACGGATCAAATTGAAAAATGGCTGCCTGCGCAAATATGCGGGCAGCCATTTTATGTAAAATAACGTTGGTTTTTAAAAGCTTAGTGGTAATAATACCTGGTTAATTTTGTGTATCACCCCATTAACATAGTGTTGATCGCTGGAACCGCCGGGCTCGGGTGTAGGGTTGATAGCAATAGTTGCCGCTGTTGCATTTACGGCACCTTTAACAGATGCAGCCGTTACCATTGTACCGGTAAAACTTGCCTGCAAGCCTACCCCGGGGTGGGTTGGTACTGCGCCATTCAGCAAAGTGGGAACGTTGGTTTGCGTAGTTGCAAAATTGTTTAAAAAAGCCCGGTTTCCTAAAATATGATACACGATAACGCCTTTTACGCGTTCTGCCGTTAATACAGGAAAAAGTAATGGATTGCTGAATACCGCTGTTGAGCCAACAAGTGCTGTTGTTTGAGCGGGAGCATTTGCGTCGGCAGCCGCATTAGCCACGGCATCGGAGGCTCCGGCGGCTTTGGCCTGGGCAAAAATAGTAGCACGTACAGAAGGAAAAGCCAGATTATATAATGTCGCCTTAAATGCATCATCTGTTGGGGCAAATACAGTCAGGTTGGCGCCAATATTTTGAAGCACGCCTGTTAAAAATCCGGGGGCGGCGGTGCCGCTGTCAGCTCTGGCAATTGCGGCCTTAAGATAAGTTAAGCTAACATCTGAATTAATCCTATCCCATAAAAATTTCTGAGGAGGAATGACAACCGCGCCTGTTTCATAAATCATACCATTGCCTGCTGGTGTGCCCGATGCGTTTGTAACCGGTACGTTATTTACAAAATTTCCGTTTCTATTGGAAGGGAATGTGGTTAGCCTTAACAAGGGACTAACAGTTTCAGCAGGATTAATTAGTGTTGGATATTGAAAGTTAGGAAAGCTGCCGGGTAATGAGCCGAAGGCAATTGCCTGGGGAACCGTATTATAGCCCACCATGCCCTGCGCTGTAGCGGTTGTAAAGTTTTCACTACCTATAAAACCCAGGAAAGTGGCATCAGGTGCCGCAACCGGTATAGCGCCGGACGTTAAAAGACTTATAGCCTGCTTCACAGCCGCATTACCCGGAACAAAGGCTGTTAATTTTATAGTGGAGTCACTCAGTTTATTCGCTAATCCAGATTTTGCAATAATCGCGTTATATAAACTGTAATTAGCATTCGCTGCAATGGCGGCAGCTATAACAGGCTGAGTACCCGGAGACGGCATATCAATATCCGGAAACTGCTCTACATCTTTATTACAAGCCCCAAACAACATAGCGGCGAACAGTAAAAAAATACAGTTATATTTTATAGACTTCTTCATTCTAATTAGTTTTTTATTTAGGATAGGTGGTTATAGGTTATACCCGAAGCTGATATAGTACAATCCGCCAACGCGGGCATTGCCTATTGCATTTACATAATACTGGTTGAGAATATTGGTGCCCCCGATCTTTACAACAGATTTGGCTTCAAGTAGCTTGTAGCTAACCTGCGCATCCAGTGTATTAATTTTAGGTACACGGCCATTTGCAAAGTCTCCGTTATAATAAAAAGTATCCTGCCAGCGGTATGCAAGGCTAAACGAAGCCCTGTCCTGAGGACCAAAGCCTGTATTTCCAAAGCTGGCATTAAACCTGTATTTAGGCGCATTAAAGAAGGAAACGAATCCTTCGGGAAGGTCACTTAACATATCGGATGAAAGATTAGCAGATACGGTGAAGTTAGCCGGCAACCTGTAATCCAGGCCAAGACCAAAACCATAGGTCTTTACACCTTCATCTATATTGGTAGGTACCGAGTAAATATTTCCATTCAGTGTATCTGACTGGCTTATCGCGGCGCCAGCCCTGTTCTGCACCAGCAGCGTACGGGTAATAAAATCACGGTATTGACCGTAATAACCGTATATATCAATCATTAACCGGTTATCGGCATGAAGACCTTTGTACCCCAATTCAAAAGAGGAGACCGTTTCGGGCTTATATTTTACATAGTCATATTCTCTCTGGTTCCCCTGACGCAGATCATTCAGGTAATACACTTTATTAGTTCTGAAATTGTAGAAATCCCAGAACTGCTCCTGTCCCCCGATTAAACGGGTATTACCCCCTACGTTCAAATTGATCCACTGCTGTTGTGTGGAAGGAAAACGATAGGCAGTTTGATAGCTTACACGGATATTGCTGTTTTTTGCCACCGTAAAAACCGCAGTAGCCCTTGGTGTAAAACGGCCTTTGAAGTTTTCATTCTTATCGTAACGTCCACCCAGTGTAATACGCACTACTTCTCCCAGCTTTTTACTCAACTGCGCATATCCTCCAAACTCATTGATAGGTATGGTTCCGGTTGAATCTGCAAACAGGGTTCCTTCAGAATTAAGCACATATCTTTTAAAATTACCTCCTACCAGGAAGTCCACTACATTATTAAACATCTCGGAAAAATTATATTGTCCTTCATAATTATACAGGTCTGTTTTATCAACAAATAACCCGCCCCCCTGGGAAATCGGTTTAGATCGCACGCTATCAAAAAGCCGCTTCCATTCCGCGCTGGAAGCATCAGGGCGGCCTATATCAGCTGCAGCCCTTGCTGCAAGATGTGCATCATAGTCTGACTGTCCTGCCAGTTTAGACCCCAGGAATGCCTGTCCGTATTGTGCAAACCAGCCGCTGGCACCGCCGCTCGCCTTCCATGCTTCATTAGTTAACCTTGTTGTAACGGTAGCATTAAAAGATTCTCCGGCGTTTTCCTGCGTGGTAGACGCTCTTAAGAACCAGTTTTTATTTACCAGCTCTATTTTGTACTGCCCCATTTTAAGGTTTTTCAAAGAATACCTGTCGCTACCGGTATAAACAGTATTACCGGTACCCCAGTTACCTGCTACAATCAGCTCCGTGGCAGGCGTAAGCTTGAAATTTAACGAGCCACCTAATTTGAAATTCATTGTTGTAGGATCGATGATCTCCCGCTCCTCGTAACCCGTGCGCGACACCAGGATTGGTTTTGTGGTTAAAGTGCTGATATAAGGAGCCAGGAACGGCGCCTGTGCAGCTACCCCGTTTAAAACCTGCCTGATATCGGCACTGGTTTCATCTCCATATACATTAATACCATCGTAATTCGGATCAGACAAACGGGTACCTCCTTTGGGTGTTCCGTCTGTGCCAATACGTGCATAATTCCTGTAATCCTGGGCAACCCAGTCTTTTGCGTGAATAAATTCCGAAGTAATCTTAAATGCGAACTTCTCAGAAACCTTATGTCCCCATCTCAGCGCTACATTGTGAAACGGCGAAGCATCTCTTCCTGCGTCCCCCAAATGCATAACGCCTTCTTTCAACTCCAATGAAAGTCCCTGGTATTTAAACGGGTTTTTGCTATTGATCAGCAGGGTTCCGTTCATACCGCCGGGCCCATAGAGCACAGAAGAGGCGCCTGGCAGTAGATCCATGCTCTCCACATCCAGTTGCGTTAAGCCCACCACTGTTCCCACAGAAAAATTCAGGCCCGGCGCCTGGTTATCCATTCCATCCACGATCTGGTTAAACCGCAGGTTTCCGCTACCCATAAAACCACGTGTGGTGGGCGTTTTGAAGGTAAGCGAAGAGGTAACTACATCTACTCCCTTTAAATTAGCCACAATGTCATAGTAGCTCGGAGCCGGTGTATTTCGTATGGCTGCAGCTCCTACCCGCTCCACCGTAACAGGCGATTCCAGCGCCCGCTCGCTAAACCTGGAGGCGGATACCACAATTTCCTGCCCCAGCAATGGCTTCAGCGATATGGTAAGGAAACCGGTGCCTGTAACGGAAACATCCTGCGATTCAAAATTCACCGAGGATACCGTTAAAGTAACCGGTAAGGAGCCGACACTGATCTGTAATTCCCCGTTTTCACTGGCAACAGCCCCCTGCGTGCTGCCTTTTAATACAATGGAGGCAGCAGCAATGCCCTCACCATTCTCCAGGTTTTTTACTACTCCCTTAATAGTTTGAGCAAAGGAAATGGTGGCAACAAGACATAGGAAGCCGGTTATGGCGGACAATCGTAATGCAATTCTCATAAAATACTGATTTGTTTGGACAATTGTTCTGTTAAAATAACACTTGTTAGTTTAATTTCAAAAAAATTATATTGAAGGATGTTCGGATAATACGGGATTCTGGTTTCTTGACGCGGATGGTGGATGCTGGATACTACGGGATGCCGGATACTAGTTAACTAGTCAACTTGTTAACTAATCAACTTATTTACTAACGGCTCATGCCCAATAGTGTGTACATGATATTTGATATTTGTTATAGGGTTTCTTTTATTTTTGCGCCATGTCTGAATTAAAATTTCCCCAACAAACTCATTTCTACCGCGGTAAGGTTAGAGATGTATATACTATAGATAACCGCTTACTGGTGATGATCGCTTCTGATCGCATATCGGCGTTTGATGTCATATTACCCGAACCTATTCCTTATAAAGGACAGGTATTAAACCAGATCGCGGCTTACATGCTGAATGCAACCAAAGATATCTGTAAGAACTGGCTGCTGGAAACACCTACGGTGAATAGCTCTGTGGGACAAAAATGCGAGCCTTTTAAGATAGAGATGGTAGTGCGCGGACATTTAACAGGACATGCCTGGAGAACCTACAACAGCGGTAAAAGAATTTTATGTGGCGTTGCCCTGCCGGAGGGACTGAAAGAAAATGATGCCTTTCCAACGCCTATCATTACGCCCAGCACCAAGGCCAGTGAAGGGCATGATGAAGACATCAGTAAAGAAGAAATTATCGCGCAGGGATTGGCAACTGCCGATGAATGGCAGCAACTGGAACAACTGGCATTGTCTTTATTTAAACGCGGCCAGGAGCTGGCATTAAAACAGGGTTTAATACTGGTGGACACCAAATACGAGTTTGGTAAACTGGAAAATGAAATTGTATTGATGGACGAGATACATACACCTGACAGCTCAAGGTATTTTTATGCAGATGGCTTTGAAGAACGCCAGCAGGCAGGAGAAAAGCAAAAACAGTTAAGCAAGGAATTTGTAAGAGAGTGGCTGATCGAAAATAATTTTATGGGCAAGGAAGGACAGCAGGTTCCGGAGATGAAAGAAGAATGGATCAATACTATTTCCAAACGCTATATTGAGCTGTATGAAAAAGTAATTGGCGAGGCATTTCAACCTCAGAAGGTGAGCGAGGAAGAGCAGCTTGAAAAGATATCAAAAGCATTGAGTAAATACTAAAGAACAAGGGCCGCAAATTTTGCGGCCCTGTTTTATAGAGAACGGATAAACTACTTATTTGACCACGGGTGTACGTCTTTGCATCTGGATAGCATTTTTCTTAAAGGAAGCGGCATAACCCTCATTATCTTCTTTACGGATTACAGAGTTAATAGCATCATTACGATACCTGAAAAACTCATCTACTTCCAGCCTGATAGATCTGCCAAATGTCTTATTGTACACAGAACGGCTTCCACCGACTTCAAAATCGCCGATAAGAATGTCATTTACTTCCGGCCACAACCCCGCATCACTATCTACACTATATACTACCGCATACTGACCGTCGTAATCCATCTTAACCACTGAATAAGGAGAGTTCACTTTCGAAATATAGGTTACTATTCCTGACTCATCGTTATTACGGGGAGTATCATCATAATAATCTCTTTTTGTACAACTTGCCAATAATACGATTCCGGCAAAAAGCACCAGCGATATAGAAATAAATCTTTTCATTTTTATAAGTTTAGTAGTTTTAATTAATATTGTTTGCTTCTTTGATATATAGAGTATTAAAAAAGCCCCGGGGTTTGTAGTGCATTGTTAAAAAACTTATAATAAATATTCATGCCAACAGCCCCGGCCATTATTTGTAAACCCGATTCGGTTATATGAAATCAATCATCCTTTCAATCATTTGTACCAGCATGATGCTTCCTGCTCAAAACTTATTGGCACAGCGCCTTATTATCGGCACTTACACGAATAATAATGCAAGCAAAGGCATTTATGTATATGATTTTAATGCAGCTAACGGGGAAACCCGGGAAATAAGTACTGCCAAAGCAGGCAACCCCTCCTACCAGGCTGTAGACAAAAAGGGGAATTTCATCTACAATGTAAATGAAAGCGATGAAGGCAAGATATCTGCTTTTAAATACGACAGATCTGCCGGATCTCTATCGTTGGTCAACCAGCAGTCCAATAATGGCAGCGCTCCCTGCTATGTAAGCATTGACCATACAGGCAAATGGTTGTTTACCGGCAATTACAGCAGCGGTAATTTAACGGTGCATCCTATAGCCCCCAATGGAAGTATCGGTGTTATCCGGCAGGTGGTACAACACAAGGGAAGCGGGCCCAACAAAGGCCGCCAGGAATCAGCGCATGTGCACTGCACTTATATGTCGCCCGACAACCGTTTTTTATATGTGCCCGACCTGGGTATCGATAAGGTAATGATCTATCCTTTTAATGCACAAACGGGCAGGTTGGATACAGCAAAAAGCAGTGCGATTACCATTCCCGCAGGCGGTGGTCCCAGGCATATTGTGTTCATCCAAAACGGCAAATTCGGATATATCATTGAAGAGTTATCGGGAGCCATTACCGTTGTAGCGCGCAAAGGCGACCAACATGCTATTCTTCAGCGCATTAACAACCTGCCGGCTCAATACAATGGCGCCAGTGCCGATATTCATTTATCACCCGATGAACGCTTTTTATATACATCGCACCGTGGTAACAGCACGATACAAATACATAGAAGGGATACCCAAACAGGACGTCTTAGTTTTATAGCAGAACAATCTACCAACGGCAATTTCCCGCGTAATTTCACCATCCACCCGTCGGGTAAATGGTTGTTAGCCGCCAATCAAAAATCGAACGATATAACAATCTTCAAAAGAGATATTCAAACGGGTTTGCTTGCTGATACGCAACAGCGTATTTCAGTACCGGCGCCTGTTTGCCTGCAGTGGATTAATTAGGGTGCATTCCAATTTGTCGCATTCACTTTTACCGCAGAGAGCATGAGTTTATTGAGTTACGCGGAGAAATCTCTGCGTAAGCTCTTGCGTCTCTCTTCTACCCGGTTAAATTTATTTATACTTTTTTGCTTGGTTGCGGCAAATTTGTCATAAAAAATTTGTCATAGTTTTTTTTATGACAAAAAATTAATGACAACAGTAATTCGCCGGTAAAAAGTTATAGTCTCTGTTGGCTCGTGTAAAGGTTACTGAACAGGTAGTTCGTAACTTTGTAGCTTGTTACAACAATCGGCTCATACATCGTTCATTAAACAAACCGCTGCACAACTGGGGTTTGATTATTGTGGTATTGCAAAAGCAATGCCTTTGGATGAGGATGCCCGCAAGCTGGAAGCCTGGCTGAATAAGGGCCTGCATGGCCAGATGAAGTATATGGAGAATCATTTTGAGCTGCGGGTAGATCCTACCAAACTGGTGCCGGGCGCCCGCTCTGTCATTACCCTTTTGCTCAACTATTTTCCAGACCAACAACAAAGCAGCAATGCGCCTAAAATAGCGAAATATGCTTACGGCAATGATTACCACGAAGTGATCAGGGCTAAACTTAATGAGTTCCTTTTTATCATTCGCGAAAAGACCGGCGACATACAAGGTCGCGGTTTTGTGGACTCGGCCCCGGTGCTGGAACGTAGCTGGGCCAGGAGAAGCGGCATTGGATGGATCGGCAAAAACGGCAACCTGATCACCAAACAAAATGGTTCTTTCTTTTTTATAGCTACCCTCATCACCGATCTGGAACTGGATTACGACGATCCCTTTGCCAAAGACTTTTGCGGTTCCTGCACGCGTTGTATAGATGCATGCCCTACAGATGCGATCCTCCCCAATAAAGTGGTGGACGGCAGCCGCTGTATTTCTTATTTTACCATTGAACTCAAAGAGATGCTGCTGCCACAGGAGATGAGCAATAAGTTTGGCAACTGGATGTTCGGTTGTGATACCTGCCAGGATGTTTGCCCCTGGAACCGGTTCAGCAAGCCCCATTCAGAATCAGCCTTTACCCCCATACCTGAGATATTAAATTTATCAAACAATGAGTGGCAGGCCATGACAGAAGAAAGTTTCCGAAAAATATTTAAACATTCGCCTTTAAAAAGAAGCAAGTTTAAAGGCATCCAGAGAAACCTGAATTTTATAAGGCAGGAATAACCAGGAATATCCAATGTTTCCCGCAGAGCGCGCAGAGCTATGGAGGCGCAGAGAAATGGAACTTTAAATATCAAACCCGTTCCTAAATCACCTGATCATTTTTTTAGCTCCTGAAGGCCACGGCTAATCAGGTCACCATAGCTTTTATCCAGCATCAAACTTGAAAATTTCTCCCAGGGATACCATTTCAATTGAAAGTCCATATAGCCCTGCAGAGCTAGAGAGTCGTTGCGTTCATCTTTATTGATCTGCCAGCCGCTAATGATAGGGCTGGAGCCTTTCTGCATGGAAACTACCACGCTGCTGTCCGTCGATTCATTAATAGCCAGGCTGATCCCATTCGCCGTAGCTTTCACCACTCTCCCGTCCTTTACTAATTCATCGCTTAACACCACATTTTCAAAACCAGGATACCATTTCTTCCACTGAGCAAGATCGCGCACCTGGTTTAACACACTATCCCTGTTGTTGGCTAAACTGGTCATTCTAAACACCCTTATACGGGATGGAATAAAAAACGCCACTATGCAAGCCATTGCAAAAAAAACAAAGGCGCTGATTAATATCAATTTAATATATCGCATAACAGAACAGTAAGTAAAATCTCAAATATTAAGTGATGAACCTGTTTACCCCCTTCCGGCCAGTGGAGACACTGACCGGAGCTATACTGAGGTTTGTGTCTTCAAAAACCAACCAGATGCATTTCAATAAAATTGATGTCGGTTTATTATCAGTAGAAATCATAGCGTTTAGGACTGCATAGATTCGCCAGGACGGAAGAACACAGCGAATGTGCTTTTATGCTTTCTTTCTTCTACTATCATAATCCGACTGTGCTTATGCGCCCCATGCCGGTGCGCCCGCCTGACCCGACGGGCAGGGGCGGGGTTTAAACAGATAAACAACTTCGATAAACAATAAACTTTAAATATCAAATTTTAAACTATAAATAATAACTATTATTCCCACTTCATTACTTTCATCACGATCAGGTAAACAATGACGATCCAGATACCCAGTATCCCTATTTCTTTCCAGCAGTCAAACAAGTGCAGTCCTTCGAAAGATATTTTACGCATGGCATTATTAAACTGTGTAAGCGGTAAAGCCTGGCAAAGATGTTGAAGCCAGGGAGGAAAAACATTAATGGAAAAGAAAGTTCCGGATAATAATATCTGCGGAAACCCAAAAAGATTGATCAGTAAAGGGATGCTGGTATCGGTTTTCGCGAGGCTGGCAAAGATCAACCCCACACCCATGAGTAAAAACAACATGTACACTGTGAGTACAATCATTTCAATGAATGTGAGCGCTCCATTGACCAATGTAAACTTTAAAAAGAAATGCCCGAAGAGGATCAGTACAATTACATTGATCAACTGGAAAACCAGGCGGCTGGCGCCAATGCCAATCAGGATATTGATCTTCCTGACCGGCGATGCATAAAACCTTTTCAATACCAATTGCTCCCTCAGGTTAAAGAAAACAAAGGCAATCCCAAACATTGTGGCAAATAAAATAGAAAAGCCCAATTGGCCGGGTAATACAAAATCAATTTGCCTGTACTTTTTACCGGGAACGATTTGCGGGATAAACGCATACTCCCGCTGTAACTTATGTGCATCATCCAGCTCTATTTTCAGCGCCTGGTAATCGAGTGTACGCATCAGATTATGTACGGCTCCTCCACTGGCCTCGCTCGACAATAACAAAACCTTATAGTATTT
>JBCNOR010000077.1:0-12302 GCA_039593785.1 Niabella sp.
ACCCCGGTTATCTTTCATATAGAAGAACTTACACAACCCCAGGGACACAGCACCTCCGGCAGCCATGAGCGTTATAAAACCCCTGACCGCCTGCAATGGGAAAAAGAAAGAGACTGCCTGGTGAAAATGAAAGCCTGGATATTGGAGAATGCACTGGCAGACGAAGCAACTTTAAGAAGAATTGAAAACGATGCCAGGAATAATGTAAAAGAAGCTAAAGATAAGGCCTGGAAAGAATACCAGACCCCTTTAAAAGAACTCACACAAAAAAGCAGCGAAATAGTAGAGGCGCTTATTCCGGATAACCTGGAACATGAGGAAGAACTGAGGAAAATATCAAAAGATTTGAGATCGCTGCGTGAACCGCTTCGTAAAAGCAACCTGCAAAGCGTATATAAAGCATTACTGCTTTGTGAAGATAAAGCGACCAATGAAGCTATAGAATACTACAAAGAACTTCAAAAAGACAGTGCCGCTATTTATAACAGCTTATTATATGATGACGGCCCCAAAAGCGCATTAAAAGTAGCGCCTGTTGCACCTGTTTATAATGAATCGTCACCCAGCCTTAACGGGTACCAGATCATCAACCGGTATTTTGATGGTGTTTTCCAAAGTAATCCCAAAGTGATCGCTTTTGGAGAGGACCTTGGCCAGATAGGCGATGTAAACCAGGGCTTTGCGGGTTTGCAAAAGAAGTACGGCAGTGAAAGGATCTTCGATACGGGTATCAGGGAATTAACAATCATGGGCAAGGGTGTTGGTCTTGCTTTACGTGGATTAAGGCCCATTGCAGAGATTCAGTACTTAGATTACCTTGTATACGGACTTCAGCCTCTTACCGATGATGTGGCTTCCCTGTTTTACAGAAGCGGCGGCAAACAAAGCTGTCCTATCATTGTAAGAACCAGGGGACACCGGCTTGAGGGTATCTGGCATAGTGGTTCTCCTATGGGAATGATCATTAACGCCGTGCGGGGCATGTATGTTTGCGTTCCCAGGAATTTTGTGCAGGCCGCGGGTATGTACAACACCTTATTAAAAAGCAATAGCCCGGCCATTGTTATTGAAAGCCTGAACGGCTATCGTTTAAAAGAAAAGCTACCTGAAAATCTCAGCGATATTACTATTCCGTTAGGCGTTCCGGAAATCCTTAAAGAAGGAACAGATATTACCATAGTAAGTTATGGATCTACTATCCGTATTGTACAGCAGGCCATGAAACTGGTGGAGCCGCTTGGCGTAAGCTGTGAGCTGATAGATGTACAAACCCTTCTCCCCTTTGATCTGAACCACATCATCCTGGAATCATTAAAGAAAACCAACCGCATTTTATTTGTGGATGAAGATGTACCGGGTGGGGCCGCAGGTTTTATGTTTAATAAAGTAATGGAAGAGCAGAGCGGATACCGGTACCTTGATGTAGCGCCAAGGACAATCACCGCAAAGGAACATCGCCCGGCTTATGGAAGTGATGGCGATTACTTCAGCAAACCTAACGCTGAAGAGGTTGCTGCTGCTTTAATAGAAATGATGAAGGAGTAGCCGGCGCTGGAATGCCATACATTATAAAAGCCAGGCGATGCCTGGCTTTATCGTTTAGTTTAGTTATCAGCTTATTATTCCTGAGAAGTGGCAACCGATTTATTTTTGTCTTCCGTAACAAAAATATCTTCGTTTTCTCTTTTCATCAGGTACTTTTCCCTTGCGAGTTTTTCAATAATAACAGGATCATTTTCAAGATCTGTTTTTACTTTTCGCAATTCAGAGAGTTCCTGTAAATAATGCTCCTTACTTTGATTGAGGTTTTGTAACTCTTCCCTACGGTCCATGGTGGTAATCAAATCATTTTTATCTAAAAACAACATTACACCTAAAAAACCAACTGAAGCAATAAAGTATTTATTGGTAAGAAAACGGGATAATTTGCTCAACGCCCTGCGTTTCCTGGGCGCCTTTGGTAAAACCGGTTCCTTTTCTGTTACAAAATCCACAAACTGTTCCATGCCAATATTTGAAGTTTATGTTCCAGGTTCAAAGTTCGCAGTTAAACTTCAAACCTGAAACTTCAAACCAACTTATTTACCAAATTTGATCTTTCCTTTAGGATAAATTGCGCTATCACCTAGTAATTCTTCTATTCTGATCAGCTGGTTGTACTTTGCAATCCTGTCAGTGCGGCTTGCAGAACCTGTTTTAATTTGTCCGCAGTTCAATGCCACCGCTAAATCAGCGATTGTTGTGTCTTCTGTTTCACCGCTACGATGACTCATAATGGTATTGTAACCATTGTGCTGAGCCAGAGTTACCGCATTAATCGTTTCAGTAATGGTACCGATCTGGTTCACTTTTACCAACAAACCATTGGCGGTGTTCTTATCAATACCTTGCTGTAAACGCTCTACATTCGTTACAAAAAGATCATCACCTACCAACTGACATTTGCTGCCGATTGTTTCAGTAAGCAGTTTCCAACCTTTCCAGTCATCTTCAGCCATACCATCTTCAATGCTCGCAATTGGATATTTTTTAACCCAGCTTTCCCAGTATTTAACCAACTCTTCGCTGGTCATTTCCTTACCGGAACTTTTATGGAAAACATATTTCTTCTTTTTAGCGTCCCAAAGCTCGCTGTTAGCTGCATCCATTGCAATAACAATTTGCGAACCGGCTTTATAACCGGCAGCACCGATTGCATCCAATACGGTTTCAATTGCTTCCTCGTTGCTTTGAATATTAGGAGCAAAACCGCCTTCATCGCCTACATTCGTACTGTAGCCTTTTTTCTTTAATACAGATTTTAAGGCATGGAATATTTCAACTCCCCAACGAAGACCTTCGCTAAAAGTAGTTGCACCCACCGGCATGATCATGAACTCCTGGAAATCGATTTTATTGTCGGCATGCGCACCACCATTCAGGATATTCATCATTGGAATAGGTAGTGTTTTTGCGTTAGTACCCCCTATATAACGATACAAAGGCAGGCCAGCTTCTTCCGCAGCAGCTTTTGCAGCCGCCATACTTACCGCTAACAATGAATTGGCACCTAATTTCCCTTTATTAGGTGTCCCGTCTAATTGAATCATCAACTGATCAATGCCTGTTTGATCAGCCACATCGTAACCTAATAAAGCAGGAGCGATTACAGTATTTACGTTTTTAACGGCTTTCAAAGTTCCTTTACCCAGGTATTTCTTTTTATCGCCATCACGCAACTCAACAGCTTCGTGTATACCGGTGCTGGCTCCACTTGGCACAGCAGCACGCCCTAAAGCGCCTTCGTCTGTAATTACATCCACCTCAATGGTTGGATTACCACGACTGTCTAATATTTGTCTTGCGAAGACTTCTGAAATGTAACTCATGAATTATCTGTTTAAGATGTATTTTATTCAATTTGTGGCGCAATTTAATTAATACTTTGCGTATCTAATACACAAATATTAGAAAAAGTAAATCACAGTTGTGGAAAACCATCCGATATATCTGCCGCCGGCTAATGGATTTGCTATTTTCTAAAAACTGCAGATTAATGCAATTGCACCCAGGCTGTATACGTTGCTTTGCTCTCATTGCCCTATAATTGTCGTATCTGCGAATCCTTCTTAAATATAATAAAAAAAGCATAGCCCGAAGAACTATGCTTTTGTAACCTAAGTGATGTCCTAATTAGAGATTATCGTAAACGTAAATAGGATCAATTACAGTTTCTCCTGGTTTTATGTTGATAATTTCTTTTAGTAAACCATCTTTCAGTCCGTAAACCCATCCATGAATTTCCGGTCCTTCACGTAGTTTCCAGGCCTTTTGAATAATAGAGGTTTTACAGAGCTTTTCGGCCTGCTCTCTTACATTTAGTTCAACAAGCCGGTCAGCCCTTTCGTTAATATCTGTAATAGCTTCGAGCTCTCCCCTGTTATGCCTGTATACATCCTTGATCACACGGAGCCACATATTGAGTATCTGGTTAAAGTCGTTGTTGCCCATTGCAGCTTTAACGCCACCACAACCATAGTGACCGCAAACAATAACATGTTTTACTTTCAGGTGCATTACCGCGTACTCTAATACGCTTAGCATATTTACATCGGTATGTATTACCAGGTTAGCGATATTGCGATGCACAAAAATTTCACCCGGGGTTGTACCGGTAATTTCATTTGCAGGTACCCGGCTATCGCTGCACCCAATCCATAAAAATTCGGGAGTTTGCGTTTCAGCAAGATTTGAAAAAAAACTGGGGTCTACGGACAATTGTTGCGCTGCCCACTCTTTATTTGCTTCTAACAATTCAGTGTACGATTTCATTTTGCTTTCAATCTTTAAGGTTAATTAATTTTTATTCTTAGCATTATTATTATTTCCGTTTCCTTGAATTACCGACTCAATCACTTCTTCGTAATTACGCTGAAGCGATGCATCGTCATTATTATTGGCCAGTACTTTATAAGAAAAACCATGATCTACAAACCCGCTTGTGTATAAATCTACTTTTATATTTTTCAACGGTGCATGCAGCGTAAAATCTTCTATTGTTTCCACAACATCCCTGTCTATATAATCTGCTCTTTTGGTATCTATAATCACATGAGCGTTTTCAGGCACTTCTTCCAGCTTCCGTTTGATAATTGCTTTGTTAAGGAAAGACACATCTTTGCGCAGTCTAAACAAAAAGCGGGTATTATCATTCACCACAAAAACGGCTTTTCTGAAATTAGATCTGAAAGAGAAGAACAGACCAACAATTATACCCAATATCACGCCTTTTAACAAATCTGTAGCCAGTATTGCAGCAATGGTGATTATAAAAGGCAGAAATACATCCCATCCTTTTTTGTAAAAGGCTTTAAAAAGCGAAGGCTTAGCCAGCTTATAGCCCGTAAAGATTAAGATGGCTGCCAAAGCTGCTTTAGGTATCAGATTTAAAATATTTGGGATAAACGCTACTAATAACAGCAAAAAGATACCATGAAAAATAGTAGACATTTTCGTTTTTGCACCAGCGTTTACATTGGCAGAAGAACGTACAATCACACTTGTTACAGGTATTCCACCAATTAAACCCGACACAATATTGCCAATCCCCTGGGCTTTTAGCTCCCTGTTTGTTGGTGTAACTCTTTGGTAAGGATCCAGGTCATCAACGGCCTCAATACATAAAAGACTTTCTAAGCTTGCTACCAATGCCACTGTTACCGCCAGGGTCCACACCTTGGTATCGGTTATAAAACTCCAGTCGGGCATAGTAAAAAATGATAAAAACTCGTTGGCTGATGAGGCAACCGGAATAGCTACCAGGTGGCCGCCTTGCAGTACCGGCAATGCCTGGGTAGAACTAAACAAAGAATTAATACCTACGCCTAAAAACACAATTAATAGCGGAGCGGGAACAAGCCTGATAAAACCCTTTTTGTTGGCTACCCATGCTTCCCAGGCGAAATAAAAAGCCAGGCAAATGCCGCCTATGACGATTGCCGAACTATTGATGTTTGTAAACGCAGTAAAAAAGTTCACGAAAATATTGCCTTTTACGGGGGTATTTTCATCCAATTCAAAAGAAGAGTCGTCACCCAACAAATGAGGCACCTGGTTTAAAATCAGTATTAAGCCAATGGCTGCCAGCATGCCCTTTATTACACTATTGGGCACATAGTCGCCTATTATACCGGCCTTGCAAAATCCTAATGCTAATTGTATGGCGCCGGCTAAAACTACTACTACTAAAAATGCTTCGAAGGAGGCAAGAGAGGTAATGGCAGCAGCTACAATTGCCGTTAAACCGGCTGCGGGCCCACTCACGCTTAAATGCGAGCGGCTTATCAGGCCTACTACGATACCGCCGCAAACACCGGCAATAATACCACTAAACAATGGTGCGTTGGATGCAAGCGCTACACCTAAACATAAGGGAAGCGCTACTAGAAATACTACTATGGATGAAGGCAAATCACTGCCAAGCGACTTTATATAACCTGTCGATCTGGGTTTGTTTGTCATAAAAAAAATTAAATATTGTAAGCCTGTCCAGTTTACCGGGGTAATGGACATAGCGATATAAACACAAGAAGAATAACGGAAAGTTAAGCTACTGCGTTGGGGGGAGGACAGTGTTGTTCTCCATGATAAGCTACATAGGTTGCTTCATGCGCGTGTATATAAGCGATGCTTATCTGGTGAGGAGGAAGATGCAGATCGTGGCGCGTTTCGTGAACATATTCTTCACTAACACTTACAGTGCCCGAGGGTGTTTTTTCTTCGGTAGTATTGGAATAAGGATTTTTGTCACAGGCATTGCCATGCGTTGCGCTATTCTTAATCGCCATTACAGAGCTATAGGTTACGGGCAAACCAATGGTTAGCAGGAGCAATAATCCCGCTAAAACCGCTGCCGATATGTAACCTGATACCTTACCCATATATGCCGGCGAAGATATAAGAAATTCTCATTTTAAATTAATTTGAGGTTGAAATCCTTTCAATTAATTCCTATAATTTCTATTCAAAATTCAGATGATCAGAATCCTCCGGCAAATGCTCATACTCATTTTTAATAGCATACCAGCCAAAGATCATCAAACCTATTGCTATAGGAACAAATATTGCAATAATAATTACCCATATAACAGGATTATTGATGTCTTTGTTGCCTGAACTGTCAATATTTTTTACAGCACCTGCAATTAAAAAAAAGGTAACCGCAGGACCCAATAAAAACCAAATTACGCCTAAAATTCTTTTGATAACATTCATAGTATTTATTTAAAGTATCGAATGGTTATAATACATTAAAGACCAATCAATCATTTACCTCTTCATCAATTTTGTTATTAAGATAAACGGCGCCTATTATGAAACATAAAGCGGCTACCGCTATAGGGTACCACAAACCTACCAGGGGATCGCTGGTAAAAGTAGTTTGCAGCAACACACCGATAAAAGGCACCAGGCCTCCAAAAACACCATTACCAATGTGATAGGGCAAAGACATAGATGTATAGCGTATTCTTATTGGAAAGAGCTCTACCAGGAAAGCCGCTATTGGCCCGTAAACCATCGTTACATATAAAATAAGTAAAAAAACCAGTCCGATGAATTTCCAATACAGATCAGAAGGCAGGATCTTGTCTTTTATGATCGCTTTACCTGTTTGAACCTGCTGTGTGGCTGCAATAAGCGTATCTACCCGCTCCTGCTTATACCCGGCCCCTGATTCATAACGCATGGTTTGAACAGTAGTAATTAAAGTATCGCCTGTATTGCCCAACGGAATCCTTTTGGTTGCGTCAACCACCCCGGATGTGATAGCCTGTCCCTGCCAGGCTTTTGTATCTGATTTTTCAAGGAGGTAGCTAAAAATAGGGCGATAGGTTAAAATTGCAATCAGCATACCTAAAAGCATAATCCACTTACGGCCAATTTTATCGCTAAGCCATCCAAAGAAAATAAAAAAAGGCGTTGCAAAAAGAATGGCCCAAAGCATAATGGTACGGCTCTGTTCAAAATCCAGCATCGCTTTGGTCTCTAAAAAACTCTGCGCATAAAATTGCCCGGTATACCATACTACACCCTGCCCCATTACTGCCCCGAAAAGTGCCAGTAATACCATTTTAAAATTGGCTTTATGACTGAAACTTTCTTTTAGGGGATTTTTGGCTGTTTTCCCCTCCGATTTCAACTTGGAAAACAAGGGAGACTCTTCCATTTTCATTCTTATATAAACCGATACACCTACCAGTAAAATAGAGAACCAGAAAGGATAACGCCAGCCCCCCCACTCAGAATTGAAGGCTGCATCACTCATATTGAGCTTCACAAGCATAATTACACCTAAAGCAAGGAAAAGACCCAATGTGGCCGTAGTCTGAATCCAGCTGGTGAAATATCCCCGCCGGTTCGCAGGCGCGTGCTCAGCCACATAAGTTGCAGCTCCGCCATACTCGCCGCCCAACGCCAATCCCTGAATCAATCTTAACAGTAAAACAAGTAAAGGCGCTGCAATACCAATAGACTTGTATCCCGGCACCAGCCCTATTAAAAAAGTGGAACCGCCCATCAACACTAATGTTAGCAGAAATGTAGATTTTCTCCCGAATATATCACCGAGCCGGCCAAATACCAGCGCACCAAAGGGTCGTACAATAAATCCTGCCGCAAATATGGCCAATGTGCTTAGCAAGGCTGCTGTGGCATTTCCTTCGGGGAAAAACTCTGTAGAAATGGTTTTGGCAAGCATACCAAAAATATAAAAGTCATACCACTCTATCATGGTACCTAAAGAAGACGCTGCAATTACCCGCGTTATTACATTTCCTTCGCCTTTGTTGCTCATACAATCGTTATTATGGTTTTTTGGGCTTTAAAATATAGTCCACTCTTCCCCATTTGGTTTTTATGGCGTTCCAAATGACGTTGAATGCTTTAGCCTATAAATATAGGGCAAGTTTGCTTAGTTTTACACTATAAGGCCATCTTTCATTTGCAATACCCTGTCGCTAAGGCGGGCAAGGTCATCATTATGGGTTACGATCAGAAAGGTTTGTGAAAATTTAGTACGCAGATCAAAAATAAGCTCGTGTAATTCCCTGGCATTAGCTGTATCCAAATTGCCGGTGGGCTCATCAGCAAAAACAATTGAGGGCTGATTGATCAGCGCTCTTGCCACCGCTACACGCTGCTGCTCTCCCCCGCTTAATTCTCCGGGTTTATTATTCAACCGGTGCGCTACACCCAGTATTTGCAATAATTCTTTTGCCTGCTCTTCTACCTCTTTTTTCTTCCGGCCGGCAATCCAGGCGGGAATTGATACATTTTCAAGGGCCGAAAATTCAGGTAATAAATGATGAAATTGAAAAACGAAGCCGATATTATTATTTCTGAATGCGGCTAACTTCTTCGATGTCAGGCTTTCTATCCGGGTATTATTCATTGTCACTTCGCCCCGGTCAGGCTTGTCCAAGGTTCCTAAAATATGGAGCAAAGTGCTTTTACCACTACCCGACGGCCCCACAATTGACACTACTTCTCCTTTTTTTATCTCCACATTTACTCCTTTCAATACCTGTATCGTTCCGTAAGCCTTATGAATATCTTTCCCGTATATCATTAAAGAGAGTTGTGCTGATAAAATAATAGTTTCAAATGTAAAAGTTTTGCTTTTGAAATAACGTCAAAATGTTTAAAAAGGGTTTAAAAAAAGCAATTTGGTAAATTCAGTAATACAGTTACTTTTGCACAAATTTTTTTAAATCAGTTTGCAACCCTTTGTTGCTTATTAACGTTAATTATAGAAAACCGATTATACTATGTTTTGGACACTTGAATTAGCTTCTTACCTTGAGGATGCGCCCTGGCCAGCTACCAAAGACGAGTTGATTGACTACGCAATCCGTAGCGGTGCCCCGCTGGAGGTTGTAGAAAACCTGCAGGAACTGGAAGATGAAGGAGATGTTTATGAAACAATTGAAGACATCTGGCCTGACTACCCAACGCAGGAGGATTTTCTATTCAACGAGGACGAATACTAGGTAACTTACAATAAAACATGTAAGCCACTATTTTAGTGGCTTTTTTCATTTGGATATCATACCAGCCAGGTTCTCAATGAACCTTTGCGCATAAAATTCTTTGTGTTTCCAATTGTGTCCCATCCTCACAATAATCAGCTTTTTCCCCGGGTTTACATAAATGAATTGCCCCAACATTCCCTGGGCAAATACTGCCGGCAGATTATTATAAGCGCTAAAATAAGTTTTGCCATTTCTCATTCCCTTACCCAGATACCAGCTCTCCTTTTGTGAGGCAATAAACTGAATGGCCTGCAGTGAGTCGCCGAACCTTTTTATATTTCTACTACTCCACCAATGATTTTTGTACCCCTGGTAAACCCGCATCGTATCTGTATTCAAAATGGTTTGCACCCAGTCTTTTGACAGAATTTGTTTGCCGTTCCAGTTTCCATTATTTAAATAGAGCCGGCCCAGCTTTGCAAAATCTTTTAAGGTAGCATTTAAACAGCAAAAAGCCCGCACAGTTCCTTTAGCATCTGTTTGCCAGGCGGCATCGCTTTCCATACCCATGGGTAGCCATAATTTCTTTTGTAAGTAGCCAGCCAGCTTCTCGCCTGTGGCAGATTCTACAATGGCGCCCAGTAAATGCGTATTTACACTTTTATAAACGAAATGCTTTGAAGGAGAATCTATTTTTATTTTCTTTAACCGGGCCATCAGATTCCGCGTAAAACCTAATTGAATTACATCGCTAAAAGGACTGTTATAAGTTTCATCGCTTTTCACACCTGTGCGCATATCCAGCACGTTTTGTACCGTAACCTTGTTCCAGGCCTTATCGCTTTTGGATAGCCAGGGCAGGTATTGCGTTACCGGATCCTGCAAAGACCTGATCTTCCCCTCCTGGTGAGCAATTTGTGCCAGCGTGCCTACAAAGGATTTTGCTACTGAAAAGGATGGAAGGATATCCGACGAATCAACATCACCAAAATATTTTTCATACAAAATACTGTCATTTCTTATAACTAGGAAGCCATAGGTTAAGCTATTCTGTAAATTGGAATCGAGATAAGATTTTAAGGGGAAGCCCGATTCATCTGAATGATAAAACCGAAATGCGTGATCACTTTTTTGTAAAGCCGTTGCTTTGAATTTCCCCAGATCTTTCAACTCAAATTTTCTGAAACGATATGCTTTTACCGCATAACATGAAGACAAAATATATGAAGATATTAATAGATATATGAGTCTCCAAAATTTCATAGGTTGTTCCTAACCAATTTTATAGCTGAAAGATCTTTTTCATTAACACCCATTTTTCGCCCGGCCTGGCAAAAGGAAGCGCCTGTTGGTATTTCCACATAAGTGCTTCCCATTCCTGCACTTTAGCATTTGACTCATCCGCAGCCTGCTTTTTTTCAAAAGAAAAATTATCATTGACTTCCATAATCATAAACAACCGGTTCTCCACCCTGTAGATTTCCATATTCTCTATTCCTGCGGCGCGGATACTCAGTGTTATTTCAGGCCATATTTCCCGGTGCTGTTGCTCATAAGCTGCTATTAAAGCTGCGTCATTTTTTAAATCAACAGTAAGACAATACTTCTTCATTGTTACTCCATTTTTTGTTGGGATTATCAACCATTTTCCTGTTCAAAACCAATATCTACCTTCAGATTCTTCCCGTCTGCCGCTGCAGTAGCCAACGCATCACAACGGTTATTAAAAGGATTATCAGCATGCCCGCGCACCCAATGCATCCTGATATTTAAATTTTTCGCCAGTTGATAATACTGCAACCACAGATCCTTGTTTTTTTTTCCTCCTTTAAAGTCTGTGCGAATCCAGTTGCGTAACCACCCCTTTGAAATGGAGTTTACAACATATTGACTGTCAGAATAAATAGCAACGGGTATCTGACTGGTTTTAAGTGCTTTTAAACCTTCTATTACGGCCATTAACTCCATCCGGTTATTGGTGGTACGCTTAAATCCACCCGAGAGCTCTTTGCCATGTCCTTTGTACATCAGAATAACTCCATAACCGCCTGGTCCCGGATTACCTCTTGATGCTCCGTCTGTATAGATAACTATTTCCTGTTCCACTGAGGCAAATATAAAGCAGAGATACCCAAACCTGCAGGATGTGAAAATAAAAGAGTAAATTTGAAAATGCGACAAAAAGCATGTATATTTGTGACAAATGACATGATATGAAAAAGAATATTAAAAAATATATTCCCAATATATCTTCCAGCCAGGTAGAAGAGCCTGCGGCTATTTATCATATTACACCCAAATCCAGCCGGGTTGAAACACTGGTTAAAGATTTCACCTATAAAGATTTCAAAAAAATACTCACCAAGGGCCCGTTCACTTTAGGAGAATGGTCTGATATGCTTTTTATGAGCGAACGCACCCTGCACCGTTATGCAAAAGACGATGGAGGCTTTAACGGGTTGCAAATCGAGCGCATACTATTGCTGGAAGGTTTGATTGACACCGGCAATGAACTGTTTGGCCAGGAAGGTTTTAAAAGTTGGTTACAAAGTAAACCCTTCTCGCTAAACGGGGAAGTGGTTAAAAATAAATTAAATACTCACAATGGCATCCAGGAGGTAATTGATACCCTGGGAAGAATTCAACACGGCATATCTGCATAATGATTATCTACAGACTTGTTCGCTCGGAATACCATGATGACCTTTCGGGCTATGGTGCTTTTTTGTACGGGGGACGCTGGAATAATAAAGGCAGGCGATACGAGCGGCTAGTCTAGCAGCCTGCGGCGGC